>NZ_JBNRIK010000002.1:253106-267551 GCF_053557975.1 Pseudomonas sp. XP2 | reverse complement strand
TGGGGTTTACCCCGCGAAGAGGCCGGTGCAGGCCCCATTGCCTGCAGCAGCAACCTGCTCTATTACTACCCACAGCCCTACCCTCACCCCCGAGACCACCATGCTGGCGTTCATCCAGTCCTTCCCGTTGTTGCTCGGTACTGCCCTGATCTTGCTCGACCTCATGCTCTGGCAAGTCATCCCCATGCAGCGCCGTGCCTGGCGCATTGGCACGCGGCTGGTGATATTCCTGCTATTCAGCTCGGTGCTGGTGGCTGCCGGCATGAGCCCGCTGCAACCGCCACCCTGGCCCGACGATGTCTCGCGCAACCTCATGGCCACGGTACTGGCCATCGGCTGGTGGCTGTTTGGCGCGCGCACGGTCACGGTGGTGTTCGGCCAGCTGCTGGTCGCCCGTGGCAGCCATGGCGGCCGGTTGCTGCAGGATGTGCTGGGGGCTTTGATCTTTCTGGCCGCCGTCGTGGCTGCCGCGGGCTATGTGATGCAGCTGCCGGTGAAGGGCTTGCTGGCCACGTCCGGGGTGATGGCCATCGTCATCGGTCTGGCGCTGCAGAGCACCCTGGCCGACGTATTCAGCGGCATCGTGCTGAACACCACGCGGCCCTATCAGATTGGCGATTCAATCTCCATCGACGGTACCGAAGGCAAGGTGCTGGACATCGACTGGCGCGCCACGCGCTTGCTGACCGGCAGCGGCAGCCTGGCGGTGATCCCCAACTCGGTCGCGGCCAAGGCGCGGCTGCTCAACCACAGCCGCCCGGCCGATGTGCATGGGGTGTCGATCAGCGTGGTGGTGCCGGCCAAGGTGCGGCCCAAGCGGGTATTCGATGCGCTGGAAAAGGCCCTGCAGGGCGTCAGTGCCATTCTTGCGACCCCAAAGCCGAAGGTGACGGTGAAGGCCTCGACGCTGGAGTCCGTGGAGTACGAGGCCAGCGGCTTCGTGGCCGACGCGGGCACCAAGGGCGACGCACGCAATCAGCTGTTCGACCTTGCCCACCGGCACCTGGAGGCCAGCGGGGTGATGTGGAACGTGGACCTGGCCCTGCCGCCGCGCAGCCGCCAGCGCGAGGTGCTGGACGAAGTGCGGGTGTTCCGCTCGCTAAGCGATGAGGAGCGCGACGCGCTGAGCCAGCGCATGACGGCGGTGGAGTACCTGGCGGACCAGGTGATACTGGGAGTTGGCGAGCTTTCCGAGCATTTGCTGGTGATTGGCAGCGGTGTGGTTTCGGCGTCGGTGCGCGAGGGCGACAAGCGGATCGAAGCCGGGCGCATGGGGCCGGGAGAGGTGCTGGGAATCGAGGGCATCATTGATGAGGATGACTCATTCGCCGAGTTCCGCACGCTGACCAGTTGCGTGCTGTACCGCATCGAAAAGGAACAGGTGAAGAGCTGTTTGCAGCAGCGTGGCGAAGTGCAGACGGCGTTGAGCAAGTTGCAGCGGTTCCGGCGGCAGAGCCGGGAATCGTTGTTGCTGCAGAAGCCGGCCCTGATCAAGAAAGGCGGCTTCCTCAGCTGGCTGCACAAGTAAGCCTGCGCCGGCCTCTTCGCGGGCAAGCCCGCTCCCACAAGAACACCACAGGTTTCAGCATCTGCGCGATCACTGTGGGAGCGGGCGCGCCCGCGAAGAGGCCAGTACTTACAACACAACCCTCAGGCACTGCCCCGCGTGGTACAGCGAGAAGCCGGACTCGTAGAACGCAGTCCGCAGCGAAGGCGCACTCACGCCGCTCATGGGCGAGAACGGAATCGGCAGGCTGTCCGCGTCACCCTTGAGCAGAAACTCGGCAAAGGCACGGCCGATCACGGTACCTGTGGTGTTGCCCCGCCCGTTGTAACCCGTAACCGCCACCAACCCCGGCGCAGGCTCGAACAGGCGCATCAGGTGGTCGGGGGTAAAGTCGATACAGCCGGTCCAGTGCATTTCCCACTCGACCTTGCCCAGCTCCGGGTAGTAGTGGCTCTGGATACGGTCCGCCCAGCTGCGCACAAACCACGACGGCTTGTTGTCGACCCGGCCCAGGCTGCCGAGCAGCAGGCGGCCCTGATCGTCGCGGCGGATGCTGCTGAGCACGGTACGGGTGTCCCACGAGCCTTGGCCGTGTGGCAGCACTTTATCGGCTGCGGCGCCCTGCAGCGGCTTGGACGCCACCTGATAGTAGTAACCGCGGAAGAACTGCTTTTGCAGGTTGCTCCAGTCACCTTCGGTGTAGGCGCCCGTGGAAATCACAACCTTGTCGGCGCGCACCGAGCCACGCGCAGTCTTCACCCGCCAGCCATCGCCATCACGCTCCAGGCCTTCAACCGAAGACTGCTGGAACAGCTTGCCACCCAGGCGCGCCACGGCAGCCGCCAGGCCCTGGGTGTAACCCATGGGGTTGATGGTGCCGGCGCGGCGGTCGAGCAGCGCGGCGGAAATCTTGTTGGTACCGCAGTATTCCTGGCATTGGGCGCCGGTCAGCAGCTCCACGTCGGCACCGCGGCGGCGCCATTGTTCGTGGCGGGCTTCGAGGTCGGCAATGCCGGTGGCGTTGTGCGCCATGTGCAGCGTGCCTTTGTGCTGGGCCTGACAGTCGATGCCCAGACGCTCGATCATGGCGAACACTTCGCCAGGGGCTTCGCCGAGCACCTTGTTCAGGCGGCTGCCCTGCTTCTGGCCGAGGGTGGCCTCGACGTCGTCGGGGCGGATCCAGGTGCCGGCGTTGACCAGGCCGACGTTGCGCCCGGAACCACCGTGGCCAATCTTCCAGGCCTCCAGCAGGATCACCGACTTGCCCTGTTCGAGCAGATGGATGGCCGCCGACAGGCCGGTAATGCCGCCGCCGATCACGCAGACATCAGCCTTGTGCTCACCGGCCAGGGCCTGGGCGGCAACGGTCGGTTTGCTGACGTGTTCCCACAAGCATTGTTGACGCAGTTCGGACATGGCCCGGCTCCAGCAGTGTTGTTCTTATAGCGTTGGGGCGGCGCTGCCGCCCATTCGCGGGACAAGCCCGCTCCCACAATGATCAGTGCCACCTGCACGATCCCTGTGGGAGCGGGCTTGCCCCGCGAACCGGGGGCTATGCCCCCGGCCTTGCAGCATGGATCAGTCGAACACGATACCCTGCGCCAGCGGCAGCTCGCGCGAGTAGTTCACGGTGTTGGTCTGGCGACGCATGTAGCCTTTCCACGCATCCGAACCCGACTCACGACCACCGCCGGTTTCCTTCTCGCCACCAAACGCACCGCCGATCTCGGCACCGCTGGTGCCGATGTTGACGTTGGCGATACCACAGTCGCTGCCCGAAGCACTCTGGAAGCGCTCCGCCTCACGGATGTCGGTCGTGAAGATGCACGACGACAGGCCTTGTGGCACTTCGTTGTTCAGGCGCAGGGCCTCTTCGAAGTCGTCGTAAGCCAGCACGTAAAGAATCGGGGCGAACGTTTCGTGGCGCACCACGTCGCTCTGCGCCGGCATTTCGGCGATGGCAGGCGATACGTAGTAGGCGTTCGGGTACTGGTCGGCCAGCTGACGCTCGCCACCAAACACCTGGCCACCTTCGTCGCGGGCCTTGGCCAGCGCACCCTGCATGGCGTCGAACGACAGCTTGTCGATCAGCGGGCCCACCAGGTTGTCTTTGCGTGGGTCGCCAATACGCACTTTGCCGTAGGCGGCTTTGACGCGGGCAACCACTTCGTCCTTGATCGAGCGGTGCACGATCAGGCGGCGCAGGGTGGTGCAACGCTGGCCGGCGGTGCCCACCGCCGAGAACAGGATGCCCCGCACGGCCAGGTCCAGGTCGGCGCTCGGCGCCAGGATCATGGCGTTGTTGCCACCCAGCTCGAGGATGCTACGGCCGAATCGGGCAGCTACACGTGGGCCGACTTCGCGCCCCATGCGGGTGCTGCCGGTGGCGCTGACCAGCGGTACGCGCGGGTCATCGACCATGGCTTCGCCAGCTTCACGGCCGCCGATCACCAGTTGTGCCAGGCCAGCCGGGGCATCGCCGAAGGCTTTCAGGGCTTTGTCGAACAGCGCCTGGCAAGCCAGAGCAGTCAGCGGGGTCTTTTCAGACGGTTTCCACACCACCGAGTTACCGGCCACCAAGGCCAGGGCGGTGTTCCAGGCCCATACGGCAACCGGGAAGTTGAAGGCGCTGATGACGCCAACCACGCCCAGCGGGTGCCAGGTTTCACGCATGTGGTGGCCCGGGCGCTCGGAGGCGATGGTCAGGCCGTACAGCTGGCGCGACAGGCCCACGGCGAAGTCGCAGATGTCGATCATTTCCTGCACTTCGCCCAGGCCTTCCTGGGTGATCTTGCCGGCTTCGATCGAGACCAGCTCGCCAAGGTCGGCCTTGTGCTCACGCAGCACTTCGCCAAACAGGCGCACCAGTTCGCCACGGCGCGGGGCTGGCACAGTGCGCCAGGCCTCGAAGGCGCTCTGGGCCTGATCGATGCGGGCGATGGTCTCGGCCTTGCCAAGCAGTTTCACCGAGGCGATCTGGCTGCCGTCGATCGGCGTGTGAACAGGGTAGTCGCCCTGGGTGTAAGCCTCGGCGGCAACGCCAAGGCGCTCGAGCAATCCAGCAACCATTGTGTTTCTCCTACATCGGGTGATGGGGTGGAAAAATGATGTGGATCAGTATTAATCCGATCACATAGGTACAACAAACGACCTTTATTCCGCATATCATTCCATCAGGTAATGATTTGAGCCGCAGAGACCACTATGTCCAAACGCCTGGTGCCTTCCATGACCGCCCTGCAGTGCTTTGAAGCTGCAGCCCGTCATTTGAGCTTTACCCGTGCCGCCGAAGAACTGCACCTGACCCAGAGCGCCGTCAGCAAGCAGGTAGCGCAACTTGAAGACATGCTGCGCCATCACCTGTTCCTGCGCATCCGCCGGCGCCTGCAACTGACCCCGGCCGGCAGCCTGTACCTGGCCGAGGTCAACAAGATCCTCACCCAGGTGGACATGTCCAGCCGCTACGTGCTCACTTACGGCGAGCAGACCGAGATATTGAAAGTAGCCACTCAACCGAGTTTTGGCGTGCGCTGGTTGATCCCGCACCTCAAGGGTTTTGGCAAACGCCACACCAACATCCACCTGGACATCCGCAACGAGATGGAGCCGTTCGCCCTGCTGCAGGGCTCGGCAGACGTGGTGTTCTTTTATGGCCAGGGCACCTGGCCTGGTGCCACCTGCGTGGAGCTGTTCCGCGAAGAGGTGGTGCCGGTGTGCGCGCCGGAGCTGCTGGCCGGGCGCACGCTGGGCGATGCTGCAGAACTGGCCGACCTGGTGCTGCTGCAAAGCACCTCACGGCCCGAGGCCTGGCATGAGTGGTTCCTGGAGCTGGGTTTGCAAAGCGTCAGCGCCTACCACGGGCCACGCTTCGATACGTTCTATATGGCCTTGAGCGCGGCGCAGGCGGGGTGCGGGGTGGCGTTGGTGCCGCGTTACCTGGCGGCGAAGGAGTTGGCCGAGGGTAGCCTGGTGGTGCCGTGGAACCATGCGATGCGCAGTGCCGGGGCGCATTACCTGGCGTATGCCGAGCATGCGGCGGAGGTGCCCAAGGTGCGGGCGCTGGTGGAATGGATTCAGGAGCAACTTCAGGCTTGAGATTGCCGGGGCAGCGTTGCGGCGCATTCGCGGCACAAGGCCACGCCTGCAAACAGCACGCGGTCCCCTGTAGGAGCGGCCTTGTGCCGCGAATGGGCTGCAAAGCAGCCCCAATGGCCCTGAAGGTCGATCAAAAAAGGAATGACACACTCACTTTTTTTCGCTTGTGAGCCAAGTGCATTCCCAGCTTTCATGTAAGCGTCCGAACCCAACCAGGAAGCTAGCGATGCCCGCCCACGATTTCGTCAGCCCAGACAGCATTCGCGCGCAGTTCTCTGCCGCCATGTCGCTCATGTACAAACAGGAAGTGCCGTTGTACGGCACGCTGCTGGAGCTGGTGAGCGAAATCAACCAGCAGGTCATGGCCCAGCAACCCGAGGTTGCCCAGGCCCTGCGCTGGACCGGCGAAATCGAGCGCCTGGACCACGAGCGCCACGGCGCCATCCGCGTCGGCACCGCCGAAGAACTGGCCACCATCGCCCGCCTGTTTGCCGTCATGGGCATGCAGCCGGTCGGCTACTACGACCTCAGCTCCGCCGGTGTGCCGGTGCACTCCACCGCCTTCCGCGCGGTACACGAGCAGTCGCTGCACGTCAGCCCGTTCCGTGTGTTCACCTCGCTGCTGCGCCTGGAGCTGATCGACAACCCGCAGCTGCGTGAGCTGGCACAGAGCATCTTGGCCAAGCGCCAGATCTTCACCCCCCGCGCCCTCGAACTGATCGCCAAGTGCGAGCGCGATGGCGGCCTGAACGCAGCCGATGCCGAAGCGTTCGTGCAAGAAGCGCTACACACCTTCCGCTGGCACCATGACGCCACCGTCACCGCCGAGCAGTACCAGCAACTGCACGACCAGCACCGCCTGATTGCCGATGTGGTGGCCTTCAAGGGCCCGCACATCAACCACTTGACCCCACGCACCCTGGACATCGATGCGATCCAGCTCGGCATGCCGGCCAAGGGCATCCCGCCGAAAGCCGTGGTCGAAGGCCCGCCCACCCGCCGCCACCCGATCCTGCTGCGCCAGACCAGCTTCAAGGCCTTGCAGGAAAAGGTCGCGTTCAGCGACCAGCAGGGGAGCGAAGGCAGCCACACCGCGCGCTTTGGCGAAATCGAGCAACGCGGTGCAGCCCTGACGCCGAAAGGTCGCCAGCTGTACGACAAGCTGCTCGACGCCACCCGCGCCGCCCTGGGTGGCGCACCGGCCGAAGCCAATGCCGAGCGCTACATGGCCTTGCTCAAAGATACCTTTGCCGAGTTCCCGGATGACCTGGCGCAGATGCGTGAACAAGGCCTGGCGTACTTCCGCTACTTTGCCACCGAGAAAGGCCTGGCTGCGCGTGACCAGGAAGGCCGCCCGACCACCCTGCAGGGGCTGATCGATGCTGGCCATGTGCATTTCGAGGCATTGGTGTACGAGGACTTCCTGCCGGTGAGCGCAGCGGGGATCTTCCAGTCCAACCTGGGCGACGATGCGCAGGCCGAGTACGGCAGCAATGCCAACCGGGATGCATTCGAAGCCGCGCTGGGGCTGCCGGTGCAGGATGAGCTGGCACTGTATGCGCAGAGCGAGCGCCGCTCGCTGCAGGCTTGCGCACAAGCGTTGAACCTGGGCTCGATGTAAAACCGTCTCGGCCTCTTCGCGGGCTTGCCCGCTCCCACAGGTGCAGTGTCGGTCCAAGGCATACGACAAACCTGTGGGAGCGGGCGAGCCCGCGAAGAGGCCGGTACAGGCGATCAGAGAGGCGGCAGGATTTCCACATCCGGTAGGTCCATCGCCGCCACCTCGTCTGCCAGAAAGTCACTCAAGCGCCGCAACCGCTCGCCACCCGGCCGGGTGCGCGGCCATACCAGGTAGTAGTCCATCCCACTGGGCACTGCTGTCGGCCAAGGCAGGCTCAACCGCCCCTGCGCCACATCTTCGGCCACCATCAGCAAATCACCCATGGAAATCCCGTAGCCCCGCGCTGCGGCAATCATGCCCAGCTCCAGGGTGTCGAACACCTGCCCGCCCTTGAGCGAAACCTTGTCGCCAAGCCCCATGCGCTCCAGCCATTCCCGCCAGTCACGCTTGTCCACCGTGGGGTGCAGCAGTTCGATAGAGGCCAGCCGGCACACATCCCAGGGTTCTTCGTCGAGCAGGTCGGGCGCGCCGACCGGGATCAGCAACTCTGGAAACAGCTTGCGCACCTCCCACTCCGCCGGGAACACGCCATCACTGAGCAGCACCGCACAATCGAATGGCTCCTGGTTGAAGTCCACGTGGTCGACGTCCATCCAGGCGCTGGTCAGCTGCACTTCGTTACCCGGTTGCAAGTGCCGGAACCGGCTCAGGCACGCCAGCAACCAGCGCATGGTCAATGTCGATGGGGCTTTCATGCGCAGGATGTCATCTTCACCGCGCAAATTATCGCAGGCCCGCTCCAGCGCCGCGAAGCCTTCGCGCACCCCCGGCAACAGCACCCGCGCCGCTTCGGTCAATTGCAGGCTGCGGCCGCTGCGCACGAACAGGCGACAGGCAAAGTGCTCTTCCAGCGTGCGGACATGCCGGCTGACAGCACTTTGGGTAATCGACAATTCTTCGCCGGCACGGGTGAAGGAGCAATGCCGCGCGGCAGCTTCGAATGCGCGCAGGGCATACAACGGAGGGAGCTGTCGGGACATGAGGTACCTGCCATACCGGGCTGTGAAACTAATCATCAATAAGCATATATACATGAGTCAGACTCATGCCAATGATCGCTTTTATCCTTTTGAACAAAGTTGACCAAAGCCTCAGAATCGCCCTTCGTTGTTTTCCCAGGAAAGGACCGCCCCCATGCATGTCGCGCCCACCACAGAACTCAAGGCTTTGCTGCGCCTGGCCGGGCCGCTGATCGCCTCGCAGTTGGCGCATATGCTGATGGTGCTGACCGATACCCTGATGATGGCCCGTATCAGCCCACAGGCACTGGCCGGTGGCGGCCTGGGTGCGGCCAGCTACTCGTTCGTGTCGATCTTTTGCCTGGGCGTGATCGCTGCGGTCGGCACCTTGGTGGCGATCCGCAAGGGCGCCAACGACATCGAAGGTGCCACCCGCCTGGCACAGAACGGCGTGTGGCTGGCCTGGGGCCTGGCGATGATCGCCGCGCTGGCCCTGTGGAACCTCGAGCCAGTACTGCTGCTGTTCGGGCAACAGCCCGAAAACGTTGCCTCGGCCGCCGAATTCCTCACCCTGCTGCCACTGGCGCTGCCCAGCTACCTGACCTTCATGGCCTTGCGTGGCTTTACCAGCGCGCTGGGCCGCTCGACCCCGGTGATGGTGATCAGCGTGGTCGGCACGGTGCTCAACTACCTGTTCAACGTGGCGTTGATCGAAGGCATGTTCGGCCTGCCAAAACTGGGCCTGATGGGCATCGGCCTGGTCACCGCAGTGGTATCGCTGGGCATGGCCATCGCCCTGGCGCTGTACATCCGCTGGCATTCGGCCTATGCCGCCTACCCGCTACGCAAAGGCCTGTCGCGCCCGTCGCTGCCGGCCCTGCGCGAGCTGTGGCGGCTGGGCTTGCCGATTGGCGGCACCTACATGGTGGAGGTGGGCCTGTTCGCCTTCGCTGCGCTGTGCATGGGTGTGCTGGGCAGCACCGAACTGGCGGCGCACCAGATCGCCCTGCAGATCGTGTCCACCGCGTTCATGGTGCCGACGGGCTTGTCCTATGCGGTGACGATGCGCGTGGGCTTGTACTACGGCGCTGGCAACCTGCTGGCGGCGCGCAGCGCCGGGCGCGTGGGCATCGGCTTTGGGGCAATGATCATGTTTGCCTTCGCCGCACTGTTCCTGCTGCTGCCCGAAGCGCTGGTAGGACTGTTTATCGACCGCAATGATCCGGCCTTTGCCGCGATCTTCCGGGTGGCTGTGCAGTTATTGATGGTGGCGGCATGGTTCGAACTGTTCGACGGCATGCAGACGATTGCCATGGGTTCGATCCGTGGGCTGAAAGATGCCAAGACCACCTTCCTGATCGGGCTGGTGTGCTACTGGCTGGTGGGTGCGCCGAGCGCCTGGTTGTTCACCTTTACCCTGGGCGGTGGCGCCGTGGGGATCTGGTGGGGGCTGGCGCTGGGCCTGGCATGTGCGGCAGTGGCGCTGACATTTGGCTTTGAGTGGCGAATGAAACGGTTATTGGGGAAGGCGCAAGCGCGTGCAGAGGCTGCTGCTTCGGCCTGACTTCCGGGGCCTCTTCGCGGGCACGCCCGCTCCCACAGGATTGTGGGGTCCCTGTGGGAGCGGGCGTGCCCGCGAAAGGGCCCTAAGGGACAACATTCAGCTGACGGCCAGGCACCTTCAGCAAAAAATCGATCAGCTCCCCGACCGGCAGCGGCTTGCTGACCAAAAAGCCCTGCACCTGGTCACAGCCAAACCCGCGCAACAAGGCCAGCTGCTCTTCACTCTCCACCCCTTCGGCCACCACCTCGAGGTTGAGGTTGTGCGCCAGGTTGATCATGGCGTGCACCAGCTTGCGGTTCTCCTCGCGCATTTCCATTTCTGCAACAAAGCTGCGGTCCACCTTGAGCAAGGTGATCGGCAGGCTGTTGAGGTGCACGAACGAAGAAAACCCGGTGCCGAAATCGTCTAGGGAGAAGCGCACGCCCAGGCGGCCGAGGGCGTCCATGGTCTGGCGCACCAGCTCGTTGCGGCGCATCACCGCCGTTTCGGTCAGTTCGAACTCCAGCCAGCGCGCGTCCACCCCATGCTCAAGGATCAGCCGACTCAGGGTGGCCAGCAGCTGGCTGTCCTGGAACTGACGGAAACTCAGGTTTACCGCCATGTGCAACGGCTCCAGACCGCGCTCGCACAGCGCCTGCATGTCGCGCAAGGCGCGGGAGATGACCCAGTAGCCCAACGGCACGATCAGGCCGCTCTGCTCTGCCAGGGGCACGAACTCGCTGGGCGGTAACAGCCCGCGTTCGGCATGGCGCCAGCGCACCAGCGCCTCCAGGCCGACGATGCGCCCATCGGCCAGGTCGAGCCGCGGCTGATAGTGCAGCTCCAGCTCGTCACGGCGCAGCGCACGGCGCAGTTCGCTTTCCAGGTCGGCAAGGCTGCGGGCGTTGCGATTGATGCGCTCGTTGAACACATGGAAGGTACAGCCCTGGCTGCCCTTGGCCTGGCGCATGGCAATGTGCGCATGCCACATCAGCGGGTCGGCGCCGCTCTGCGCGCGGGCATGGGCCAAGCCCAGGCTGCACCCCAGCAGCAGGCTTTCGCCGTCGATCCAGTAGGGTTCGGCCAAGGCCTCTATGATGCGTTCGGCGATCCATTCGGCGCGGTTGGCGTCGCGTCGGGTGTCGATCAGCAAGGCAAACTCGTCGCTGCCCAGGCGCGCCAGCTGGTCGCCAGCCTCCAGCTGGTTTTGCATCCGCGCCACCACTTGCAGAATCAGGCGGTCACCGCTCTGGTGGCCGAGCGCATCGTTGACGTGGCGGAAGTTGTCCAGGTCCAGGTGGCCCAAGGCAATGCCACGGCCATCGTTTTCGGCCAGCCGCGCGGTCAGCAAGGCCTGAAAGCCCTGGCGGTTGGCGATGCCGGTCAATGGGTCCTGTTCGGCCAGGCGCTGCAAGGTGGCCACCAGCACTCCACGTTCGCGCACATGGCGCAGCGAGCGGCGCAGGGCGTCGGCATTGAGCTGGTCGCGTACCAGCCAGTCGCTGACCGCGCCGGGCGCCACCTCAGGCTCGTGATCGAGCAGCAGGATGGTCGGTAGCTCGCAGCGCCCAGGTGCCGGCTGCAGGGCTGGGGTTGCCAGCACCACGGCCTGGCGATCATGGCTGAACAGGCTATCCACCGCGTCCCAGTCAGGCGCGGTCAGCAGCACTGCACTGCCGTTCAGGGCAGGCATGCATGCGTGCAACAAGGCGGCCCATTGCGGCTCATCAGCCAACAGCAGCAAACGCAAAGGTTCGACAGGCGTGGACAAGCGGGCTCCTTAGGACTTCACGGTGCAACGATATCAGCCATTATGCTACTGCATTAATGAAAATGATTTTCACTTTTATACATGCATTTGCGACCGTAGCATTCCGACGTATTTTGTCGTGCATCCTGCTCGAAACGAGGGGAAGCGGCAAATATGATTTTTTCCTCTAGTAGCATTAGCCGCACTAATAATGGGACAGACAAAAGTCTGACTCAGACGTCAGACGGTCGCGCCACAACCGCCCCATGCCTGTTAGAATGCGCGGCTATTTTCTGGCGACCCCCGGTTTCTAGCATGTCCCGACTCAATCCCCGGCAGCAGGAAGCCCGTGACTACGTCGGCGGCCCTCTTTTGGTGCTCGCCGGTGCAGGTTCGGGCAAGACCAGCGTGATCACGCGCAAGATTGCCCACCTCATCCAGAACTGCGGCATCCGTGCCCAGTACATCGTGGCGATGACCTTCACCAACAAGGCCGCACGCGAGATGAAGGAGCGGGTCGCTACGTTGCTGCGTCCGGGGGAAGGCCGTGGCCTGACGGTATGTACCTTCCACAACCTGGGCCTGAACATCATCCGCAAGGAGCACGAACGCCTTGGCTATAAGCCGGGCTTCTCGATCTTCGATGAGTCCGACATCAAGGCGTTGCTGTCGGACATCATGCAGAAGGAGTACTCCGGCGACGACGGCATCGACGAGATCAAGAACATGATCGGTGCCTGGAAGAACGACCTGGTGCTGCCGCCCGAGGCTTTGGAAAAGGCGCGCAACCCGCGCGAGCAGACGGCCGCCATCGTCTATACCCACTACCAGCGCACGCTCAAGGCGTTCAACGCGGTGGACTTCGACGACCTGATCCTGCAGCCGGTCAAGCTGTTCCAGGAGCACCCCGAAGTGCTCGAACGCTGGCAGAACCGGGTGCGCTACCTGCTGGTGGACGAATACCAGGACACCAACGCCAGCCAGTACCTGCTGGTGAAAATGCTGATCGGCATGCGCAACCAGTTCACCGTGGTGGGCGACGACGACCAGTCGATCTACGCCTGGCGCGGTGCGCGCCCCGAAAACCTGATGCTGCTCAAGGAGGACTACCCTTCCTTGAAAATCGTCATGCTCGAGCAGAACTACCGCTCCACCAGCCGCATCCTGCGCTGTGCCAACGTGCTGATCGCCAACAACCCGCACGCGTTCGAGAAGCAGTTGTGGAGCGAGATGGGCGTGGGCGACGAGATCCGCGTGATCCGCTGCAAGAACGAGGAAGCCGAGGCCGAACGCGTGGCCATGGAAATCCTCACCCTGCACCTGCGCACCAACCGCCCCTATAGCGACTTCGCCATCCTCTACCGTGGCAACTACCAGGCCAAGCTGATCGAACTGAAGCTGCAGCACCACCAGGTGCCATATCGCCTGTCGGGCGGCAACAGCTTCTTCGGCCGCCAGGAGGTCAAGGACCTGATGGCCTACCTGCGCCTGCTGGTGAACCCGGATGATGACAACGCCTACCTGCGGGTGATCAACGTACCGCGTCGCGAAATCGGCTCCACCACCTTGGAAAAGCTTGGCAACTATTCCACCGAGCGGGGCATTTCGATGTACGCCGCCAGCGAAGAGCTGGGCCTTGGCGAGCACCTGGACGCCCGCTACACCGAGCGTTTGCAGCGCTTCAAGCACTGGCTGGACGGGGTACGCCAAAAGGTTGCCCTGGAAGACCCGATCGCCGCGCTGCACGAGATGATCCGCGACATCGACTACGAGAACTGGATCCGCCAGCAGACCGCCAGCGACAAAGCGGCGGAGTTCCGTATCAGCAACGTCTGGTTCCTGGTCGAAGCGCTGAAAAACACCCTTGAGAAGGACGAAGAGGGTGACATGACCATCGAGGATGCCATCGGCAAGCTGGTGCTGCGCGACATGCTCGAGCGCCAGCAGGAAGAGGAAGAAAACGCCGAAGGTGTGCAGATGATGACCCTGCACGCCTCCAAGGGCCTGGAGTTCCCGTACGTGTTCATCATGGGCATGGAAGAGGAAATCCTCCCGCACCGCTCCAGCATCGAGGCCGACACCATCGAAGAGGAACGCCGCCTGGCCTACGTGGGCATCACCCGCGCGCGCCAGACCCTGGCCTTCACCTTCGCTGCCAAGCGCAAGCAGTACGGTGAAATCATCGACTGCACGCCCAGCCGGTTCCTTGACGAACTGCCTCCGGACGACCTGGCCTGGGAGGGCCTGGACGATGCGCCGGTCGAGGTAAAGGCCGCACGCGGCAACAACGCCCTGGCCGATATCCGGGCAATGCTCAAACGCTGATCAACCATTACTCTTTAACTTTGCCGCTATTTGCGGCGACCTTTGCTACATCGAGGAAAACAAAGTGGAAGCACTGCATCAGAAGATTCGCGAAGAAGGCATCGTGCTTTCCGACCAGGTTCTTAAAGTCGACGCGTTTCTCAACCACCAGATCGACCCGGCGCTGATGCAGCTGATCGGTGACGAGTTCGCCCGCCTGTTCGCCGACGCCGGCGTGACCAAGATCGTCACCATCGAAGCCTCGGGCATTGCCCCGGCCGTGATGACTGGCCTGAAGCTGGGCGTACCGGTGATCTTTGCGCGCAAGCACCAGTCGCTGACCCTGACCGAGAACCTGCTGACTGCCTCGGTGTACTCCTTCACCAAGCAGACCGAGAACACCGTGGCCATCTCGCCACGCCACCTCAACAGCAGCGACCGCGTGCTGGTGATCGACGACTTCCTGGCCAACGGCAAGGCGTCGCAGGCGCTGATCTCGATCATCAAACAGGCCGGCGCCACCGTGGCTGGCCTGGGTATCGTGATCGAGAAGTCGTTCCAGGGCGGCCGTGCCGAGCTGGACAGCCAGGGCTACCGCGTTGAGTC
>NZ_JBNRIK010000002.1:235170-252935 GCF_053557975.1 Pseudomonas sp. XP2 | reverse complement strand
CCGGCGATGGGCTGCAAAGCAGCCCCGGCAATTTTCAGGTCGCCGCCAACCCTGCCAGCAAAAGGCGCTGGTACAGCTCTTCCTTCAATCCCTGCGGAGCGTCCAGCCCCATCCGCTCCAGGTGCCCTTGATACCCCTCCGGCCCCGGCGCATCCAACGCTGCCTTGCCCAGCTCCAGCACCTCGCTCAGCTTGAACTTGCTCTTCAACCAGTTCAGTGCCCGCAACAGGTCCCGCTCCTCAGCTGTAAAGTCCGTCCCCATCGGATACTCCGGGAACAGCCGCGCATGCCGCGCCCTGATCGCTTCCAACCGCTGCGGCGTATTGTCGGTAAAACGAGCGTCCAGCTCAAAACCCTTGGGCAGCTTGCCGGCCTCTTTTGCCTGCTCGATGAGCCCCTGCTGGAACCGCGAATCGCTCACCGCCAGCAACCGCGCAATCACCTCGCTGTCGGTCTGCCCACGCAAGTCGGCAATGCCGTATTCGGTCACCACGATATCGCGCAGGTGCCGGGGGATGGTGCAGTGGCCGTAGGTCCAGAGCAGGTTTGAGGTCACCTCCCCGCCTGCCTCGCGCCAGCTGCGCAAAAGCAGAATCGAACGCCCGCCTTCCAGCGCGTGGCCCTGGGCGACGAAGTTGTACTGCCCGCCAACGCCGCTGAGCACGCGGCCGTCCTCCAGCTGATCGGCCACCCCGGCGCCGAGCAAGGTCATGGCGAACGCAGTGTTGATGAAGCGCGCATCGCGGCGCTGGCGCCGCTTGAGTTCTTCCTGCCCGTACAACTCGTTGATAAAGCTGATGCGGGTCATGGCAAACCGCGCACGCGCTTCGAGTGGCATCTCCCTCAACCGCTGGTAGAACGCCTGAGGGCCGAGGAAAAAGCCACCATGCACCACAGGCCCCTGCTCATCGGCCGGGCGCCGCAGCAGGCCTGCTTCGGCAAGCACCAACAGGCCATTGGCGAACATCTCGCTGCAGCCGTACAGGCCTTGGGCAAACGTCCCCAGCCCCCCTTCGCGCTCGATCAGCGCATGCCACGGGCCCGTATCCAGCTCGTCGAGCAAGGTGCGGTAGCCTGCGTTGTCACCCTGACGCGCCAGCAACGCGGCGGCGACTGCATCGCCCATGGCACCGATGCCGATCTGCAGGGTGCCGCCATCGCGTACCAGCGTGCTGGCGTGCAAGCCGATGCAGTGGTCCTGGGTGCCGACCGGCATGTTCGGGGTGGAGAACAGGCGACGTTGCTCGGCTTCATCGAGCAGCAGGTCGAACGCATCAATGGGCAGTTCCGCATCGCCCGGCATGTAAGGCAGCTCGGCATGCACCTGGCCCAGCATGAGGATGGTTTCGCCGGCCGCGCGGCGCTTGGCGATCATCGGCAGCAGGTCGAGGGTGATGTCGGGGTTGCAGGCCAGGCTCAGGTGAACAGGCCTTTCAGGTGTGGCGGCCACCAGTTGCGCGACCAGGTTCAGGCCCTTGGCGTTGATATCGCGTGCGGCGTGGCTGTAGTTGCTGCTGATGTAGTCCTGCTGGGCAGCCTCGCTGTGCAGCAGGCTACCGGGCTGCATGAAGAACTGCTCGACGCGGATGTTCGCCGGCAGGCTGTCGTTGCGCAGGTCAGCGAGGTAGTCGAGCTCTTGGTAGTCGGCGAAGACGCGCTCGACGAAGGGTTCGAGAAACCGCCGCTGCAGGCCATCGCCCAATGGCGGGCGGCCCAGGGAGAGCGCGGTGTAGATAGTCAGCTGCCGCTCGGGCAGCTCGCGCACGCGGGCGTAGAGGGCGTTAACGAAAGCATTAGGCTTCCCCAGGCCCAAAGGCAGGCCCATGTGAATATGGGCTGGCAGCCGGGACAAGACCTGCTCGACAGCCTGGTCGATGGAGCAGAGGTGCATCAGGGCCTCCTGAGACATCCATGGGTTCAGGGGTTGGACATGGCACTGGCGGGTTGGTTGCCTGTACCGGCCTCTTCGCGGGACAAGCCCGCTCCCACTGGCACCTCACAGCACCTGAAGGCAGTGGTGTTCTTGTGGGAGCGGGCTTGCCCCGCGAAAGGGCCAGTGCAGCCACCACAAAAAACAAAGCCCGCCATCAAAGGCGGGCCTCATGCAATTCAGCTGTGTCTTACAGACCGGACATTTTCTTGATCGCCCCTTTCAGGTCGTCATCCGAGCAGTCCGCGCAGGTGCCCTTGGGCGGCATGGCGTTGATGCCGGTAATGGCCTTGGCCAGGATGCCATCCAGCCCGCCCTGGTGGTCGGCGCGTTCTTTCCACGCGGCGGTATCGCCAATCTTCGGTGCACCGAGCAGGCCGCTGCCATGGCAGGCATTGCAGTGCTTGGCGATGATGTCATCTGGCGTCTTGGCTCCCCCGCCCCCCGCTGCAGCAGCCACTTCCATGCCTTTGCATTCCTGGCCCTGGACGCACACCTGGCCAACCGGCTCGAGGCGTTTGGCAATGTCGTCATTGGTTGCAGCGGTTGCGCTCATTGCCCAGAGGGCGAATACGGCTGCTGGTACGGCCAGCATCTTCTTGATTTGGTTCACGCGAACACCCTCATGGTGGCTAATCACGCTCGCGGCCACGGAACGGCGAGCGTTGAAAAGTATAGCGGGAACCCAGAGGCCGTGAAACGACCCTACACAGGAAAGGGGTATTGCCGAATCAATGCACTGCGCTGGATCAAAAGTTTGATGGCGTCGCTGCACTGATCAGGCGTGCGGGCTGGTTGAACGGATTGCGAAAGCGGTGCGGGCGCGTGCTTTCGAAGTAGTAGCTGTCGCCTTCTTCGAGAATGAAGATCTCGTTGCCGACCACCAGCTCCAGCCGGCCTTCGAGCAGGATGCCGGTTTCTTCGCCGTCGTGGGTGAGCATTTCGGCACCGGTGTCGGCACCTGGCGGGTATACCTCGGTGAGAAACGCGATGGCACGGTTGGGGTGCGACTTGCCGACCAGCTTCATGGTCACCGCACCGTCCGAGATGTCGATCAGCTCGTGGGCCTTGTAGACGATCTGAGTGGGGCTTTCAGGTTCCAGCTCGACCGAAAAGAACTCGACCATGGACATGGGAATGCCGCTCAGCACCTTGCGCAGCGAGCTGATGGAGGGGCTCACGCTGTTCTTCTCGATCATCGAGATGGTGCTGTTGGTCACACCGGCACGCTTGGCGAGTTCGCGCTGGGACAGGCCCTTGAGCTTGCGGATGGCTTGCAGTCGTTCGCCGACGTCCAAAGCTGGAGCCTCCTGAAACGGTGGAAAGGGGGATGGATGTGAACGATATCATGGCAATGCCGTTCAGTATTTACAACACACCACCCCTCAACCTGTCCGCTTCAGCGTGTCATTCGCCGATGTAGTCCCGCGGTACACGCTTCAGGTTGCAGAAAATCTGGTAAGGGATAGTACCCGCATGGGCGGCCACTTCGCTGGCCAGTATCTGCTTGCCCCACAGTTCGACCAGGCTGCCGACAGTGGCTTGCGGCACGTCGGTGAGGTCGACGCTGAGCATGTCCATCGACACCCTGCCGATCAGCTGGGTGCGCTGGCCAGCGACCAGTACCGGGGTGCCATTGGGCGCCTGGCGCGGGTAGCCATCGGCATAGCCCATGGCGACCACGCCTACACGGGTTGGCCGTGGGCTGACAAACTTGGCGCCGTAGCCCACGGGCTCACCGGCAGGCAGCTCGCGCACACTGATCACCCGCGATTGCAGGGTCATTACCGGTTGCAGCCGTGAGGCTTGGGCCTGGGGCACTTCGAACGGCGTGGCGCCGTACAGCATCAGGCCCGGGCGTACCCAGTCGCCAGGCGCTTGCGGCCAGCCCAGCACACCAGGCGAGTTGCGCAGGCTGCACTCGGCGGCCAGGCCCTGGCGGGCGGCCTCGAACACGGCAATCTGCTGGGCGGTCGCGTCGGCATCCAGCTCGTCGGCGCGGGCGAAGTGGCTCATGAGCACGATGCGCGCAACCTTGCCGCTGGCCAGCAGGCGTTGGTAGGCCTCATGGTAATCCTTGGGGTGCAGGCCGACGCGGTGCATGCCGCTGTCCAGCTTCAGCCAGACGGTGAGCGGCTTGTGCAGCTGGGTTTTCTCGATGGCTTCAAGTTGCCAAAGCGAATGCACCACACACCACAGGTCGTGCTCGGCAATCAGCGCCAGCTCGCTGGCTTCGAAGAAGCCTTCCAGCAACAGCACCGGGGCCTTGATACCGGCGGCGCGCAACTCCAGCGCCTCTTCGATGCAGGCAACGGCAAAGCCGTCGGCTTCGGCCTCCAGGGCCAGGGCGCAGCGTACGGCACCATGGCCATAGGCGTCGGCCTTGATTACGGCGAGGGCTTTGGCACCGGTCAGTTCACGGGCCAGACGGTAGTTGTGGCGCAGGGCCTGGAGGTCGATCAGGGCGCGGGCGGGACGCATGGCGGCTGCCTTATGGTGGTTCACAGGTTGAAAACGGTGTTGGGTTCTTCGCGGCTAAAGCCGCTCCCACAAGGGACCGCACAATGGCCAAGGCCATGCGATCCCTGTGGGAGCGGCTTTAGCCGCGAATGGGCCGGTGCAGGCGATTACTGCTGGTGAATCGGCGCGCCCTGCCCGTGCTTGGTCGCTTCCCGGCTGTTGCCATAACGGGAAATGTCCAGGCCTTCGGCACTGATCTGCGGTTTCTTGCGCGCAATCAGGTCGGCCAGCAGGCGACCAGAACCGCACGCCATGGTCCAGCCCAGGGTACCGTGACCGGTGTTCAGGAACAGGTTGCGGAACGCCGTGGCACCAACAATCGGTGTGCCGTCCGGGGTCGCCGGACGCAGCCCGGTCCAGAAGCTGGCCTGGCTCAGGTCACCGCCGCGAGGATAAAGGTCGTTGACGATCATCTCCAGCGTTTCGCGCCGACGCGGGTTCAGCGACAGGTCAAAACCGGCGATTTCAGCCATGCCGCCAACACGGATACGGTTGTCGAAACGGGTGATCGCGACCTTGTAGGTCTCGTCCAGAATGGTCGAGGTCGGGGCCATGTCGCCGTTGGTGATCGGCACGGTCAGCGAGTAACCCTTCAGCGGGTAGACCGGGGCCTTGATACCCAGCGGCTTGAGCATCTGCGGCGAGTAGCTGCCCAGCGCAAGCACGTAGCGGTCGGCGGTTTCCAGCTTGCCGTCGATCCACACGCCATTGATGCGATCGCCCGCGAAGTCCAGGCGTTGGATGTCCTGGCCAAAACGGAACTCCACACCCAGCTTGATGGCCATGTCGGCGAGCTTGGTGGTGCACATCTGGCAGTCACCGGTCTGGTCGTTAGGCAGGCGCAGGGCACCGGCCAGAATGTCCTTCACGCCAGCCAGGGCCGGTTCGACGCGGGCAATACCGTCGCGGTCCAGCAGTTCGTAAGGCACGCCAGACTGCTCGAGCACGGCAATGTCCTTGGCCGCGGCATCCACCTGGGCCTGGGTGCGGAACAGCTGGGTGGTACCCAGGGAGCGGCTTTCGTAGGCAATGCCGGTTTCGGCGCGCAGTTCGTCAAGGCAGTCGCGGCTGTACTCGGACAGGCGCACCATGCGCTCCTTGTTTACCGCGTAACGGCTGGCGGTGCAGTTGCGCAGCATCTGCGCCATCCACAGGTACTGGTCGACGTCGCCGGTGAGCTTGATGGCCAAGGGGGCGTGGCGCTCGAGCAGCCACTTGATGGCCTTCAGCGGCACGCCTGGGGCGGCCCAGGGCGAGGCATAGCCGGGCGAGATCTGGCCTGCGTTGGCAAAACTGGTTTCCATGGCCACCGCCGGCTGGCGGTCGACCACCGTCACTTCAAAACCTTGCCGGGCCAGGTAATAGGCACTGGCGGTTCCGATTACACCGCTACCAAGTACCAGAACTCGCATCGTTATATCCCTCACACGCGGCACGCCGCAGACTTTTATTGATATGGCATGAATGGGCGCAGTATAGGAATTTGAGACCAGTGCAATTCACTATATAAAAGCCTATTATTGGCGAGAATTCTCGGCAAAATCGCCTTTCACGGAGGGGCATCCCCTATGAGAACCCAGCACCAGAGCAAGCGTGAACTGGACAAGATCGACCGTAACATCCTGCGGATCTTGCAGAATGACGGGCGTATTTCCTTCACCGAACTGGGCGAGAAAGTTGGGCTGTCCACCACCCCTTGCACCGAGCGGGTTCGCCGTCTGGAGCGCGAGGGCATCATCATGGGCTACAACGCCCGCCTGAACCCGCAGCACCTCAAGGGCAGCCTGCTGGTGTTCGTGGAAATCAGCCTGGACTACAAGTCGGGCGACACCTTCGAAGAGTTCCGCCGCGCGGTGTTGAAGCTGCCCCACGTGCTGGAATGCCACCTGGTGTCAGGTGACTTCGACTACCTGGTGAAGGCGCGCATTTCGGAAATGGCGTCGTACCGCAAGCTGCTTGGCGACATTCTGCTGAAGCTGCCGCATGTGCGCGAATCGAAGAGCTACATCGTGATGGAAGAGGTGAAAGAAAGCCTCTGCCTGCCGATCCCGGACTGAGACTAGACCAGCACCTGCCGGGTGGTGGCGATGAACTGGTGCACGAGTTGCTCGGCTGCGGGCTCGATCATCGGCTCAGGGCCACGGCCACGCGGGCAGGCCATGCGTGGTGTGGTGCCAAACAGGCGGCAGATCATGGGGCGCTCTTCATACACCGTGCAACCGTTGGGGCCCAGGTGCACGCAGTCCAGGCGCTCGAGAGCGGCTTCCTGCTCGGCCTGGGACTTGCGCGGCAGGCGGGCCATTTCTTCCGTCGACGTGGTGACCGGGCCGCAGCAATCGTGGCAGCCGGGCTCGCACTCGAACGAGGGGATGAGTTCGCGCAGGAAGTGGATCTTGTGACGGTTGCAGGACATGGGCAAGTACAAAGCTGATTGATAAGTTGGATTATAAGCCCATTCGCGGGCTTGCCCGCGAACGAGGGCGCAGCCCTCGCCTTGTTGCCCACTACCCCACCCCGACTTATCCTCCTCCCCTAGCCCACCAGCCTCAGGACCAAGCCCATGATCCACAGCGCGCAGCACGCCGCCTCCTATTACGCCGCCAGCAGCGCGCCACACCCTGACTACTCCTTCCTGCAAGGCGAGCACAGTGCCGATGTCTGCATCGTCGGCGGCGGCTACTCGGGGCTGAACACCGCCATCGAGCTGGCCGAACGCGGCTTTTCGGTCATCCTGCTGGAAGCGCGCAAACTTGGCTGGGGCGCCAGCGGGCGGAATGGCGGGCAGTTGATCCGCGGCGTCGGCCACGGCCTGGAACAGTTTCTGCCGGTGATTGGCGAGGAAGGCGTGCGCAGCATGAAGCTGATGGGCCTGGAAGCCGTGCACATCGTGCGCGAGCGGGTAGAGAAACATGCCATCGCCTGCGACCTGACCTGGGGCTACTGCGACCTGGCCAACAAGCCGGCCGAGCTGCTGGGCTTTGCCGAAGACGCCGAAGAACTGCGCAGCCTGGGCTATGCGCATGAGCTGCGGCTGGTCGGCAAGGACGATATCCACAGCGTGGTCGGCGCCGACTGCTATGTGGGCGGCCTGGTCGACATGGGCTCCGGCCACCTGCACCCGCTCAACCTGGCCTTGGGTGAAGCGGCCGTGGCCAGCCGCTTGGGCGTGAAGCTGTTCGAGCAGTCCGAGGTTACCCGCGTCGACTATGGCCCCGAGGTGCAAGTGCATACCGCCCAGGGCCGGGTACGCGCCAAGACCTTGGTGCTGTGCTGCAACGCCTACCTCAACGGCCTCAACCGCGAGCTGGGCGGCAAGGTGCTGCCGGCCGGCAGCTACATCATCGCCACCGAACCGCTAGGCGAAGAACGCGCCCGCGCTTTACTGCCGCAGAACATGGCGGTGTGTGACCAGCGCGTGGCGCTGGATTACTACCGGCTGTCTGCCGACCACCGCCTGCTGTTTGGCGGTGCCTGCCACTATTCAGGCCGCGACCCGAAAGATATCGCCGCCTACATGCGGCCGAAGATGCTCAAGGTGTTCCCGCAGCTGGCCGACGTGCGCATCGACTATCAGTGGGGCGGCATGATCGGCATCGGCGCCAACCGCCTGCCGCAGGTTGGCCGCCTGGCCAGCCAGCCGAACGTGTATTACGCCCAGGCCTATTCAGGCCATGGGCTCAACGCCACCCACCTGGCCGCGCGCCTGCTGGGCGAGGCAATCAGTGGCCAGGCAAGCGGGCGTTTCGACCTGTTCGCCAACGTGCCGCATATCACCTTCCCCGGCGGCAAGCACCTGCGCTCGCCACTGCTGGCGCTGGGCATGCTGTGGCACAGGCTTAAAGAGTTGATCTGAAAACTGACGCGGTCGGTGTAGGAGCGGCCGCGCAGCGTCTCGTTGTTAGTCTTTCCAGAAGGGTTTACGTCCCTCTGTACGGGCCTGCTCCCAGCTCAGCCCGACATCGCGCAACTCGTCATCCGTCAGCTGCAACAGCGCCCTGCGGGTATGCCAGCGATGCAGCATCAGCCCCCAACGCCCAAGCCCTTGCGGCGCGTTGAATACCTTGGCCTGCTGCCCGGCTTCCAGTTCACTGGCCATCAGTTGCAAGCGCACATCGCTCATGCCGCCCATCACCGCACCCTCTCGTTCAGTTGATACCGTGGAGAAAGGATGCGCGTCGGCACCATCGACAATACAGAGCCAATACAGCCTTATTATTCCCATACAGAATTGGCCGTTGGCCGACTGAATGCTGTATTTTCAGCCCAACTGTACCGGTCGCTATGCCAATGCAGCGCAGGAGTATGCCGTGACCCTCTACCTGAACCTGGCCGAACTGCTCGGCGCCCGTATCGAGCAAGGCCTGTATCGCCCTGGCCAGCGCCTGCCCTCTGTGCGCGCCCTGAGCGTGGAACACGGGGTCAGCCTGAGCACCGTGCAACAGGCCTATCGCATGCTGGAAGACAGCGGCATGGTCTCGCCCCGGCCCAAATCCGGCTACTTCGTCAGCGACCACCGCCAGCTGCCAGCGCTGCCCGCCGTCAGCCGCCCGGCCCAGCGCCCGGTGGATATTTCGCAATGGGAGCAGGTGCTGGAGCTCATCCGCAGCACGCCGCGCCAGGATGTGGTCCAGCTCGGCCGTGGCATGCCCGACATCAACACCCCTACCCTGAAGCCCCTGCTGCGCAGCCTGGCTCAGTTAAGTCGGCGGCAGGACATGCCCGGCCTGTATTACGACAACATCCACGGTAACCTGGCCCTGCGTGAGCAGGTTGCGCGGTTGATGCTGGACTCCGGCTGCCGCCTGAGCCCGGCCGACCTGGTCGTGACCACCGGCTGCCACGAGGCGCTGTCGTGCAGCATTCGCGCGGTCTGCGAGCCAGGCGACATCGTCGCAGTCGACTCGCCCAGCTTCCACGGCGCCATGCAAACCCTCAAGGGCCTGGGCATGAAGGCGCTGGAAATTCCCACCGACCCGCTGACCGGCATCAGCCTGGAGGCGCTGGAACTGGTCCTGGAGCAGTGGCCGATCAAGCTCATCCAGATCACCCCCAACTGCAACAACCCGCTCGGCTACATCATGCCCGAGGCCCGAAAGAAGGCCCTCCTTAGCTTGGCGCAGCGCTACGACGTGGCGATTCTGGAGGACGATGTGTACGGCGACCTGGCCTACACCTACCCGCGTCCGCGGACTATCAAGTCGTTCGACGACGATGGACGCGTGCTGTTCTGCAGCTCATTTTCCAAGACCCTCGCCCCCGGCCTGCGGGTGGGCTGGGTGGCGCCCGGGCGCTACCTGGAGCGGGTGCTGCACATGAAGTACATCAGCACCGGCAGCAGCGCCAGCCAGCCGCAGCTGGCCATCGCCGACTTCATCGCCGGCGGCCACTACCAGCCCCACGTGCGGCGCATGCGTAGCCAGTACCAGCGTGGCCGCGACCTGATGAGCGAATGGGTAACCCGCTACTTTCCAACGGGCACCCGGGTCAGCCGCCCCCAAGGTGGCTTCATGCTGTGGGTAGAATTACCCGAACATTTCGATACGCTGCGCTTGAACCGGGCTTTACTGGAGCAAGGTGTGCAAGTTGCCGTGGGCAGCATCTTCTCGGCCTCGGGCAAGTTTCGCCACTGCCTGCGCATGAACTTCGCCGCGCGGCCGACGCCTCAGATCGAGGCCGCTGTGCGCAAGGTAGGTGAAACCGCCCTTCGTCTACTGGATGAAGAAAGCGCCGACGCGTAACTTTGCGCCGCCCGCCACGGTCCAACCCCAAAGCCCTTGCTGCACAGGACGGTCCACCCTTGAGACTCCAGCACGCCTTGCCCCTGCTGCTGGTGCTGCTGCTCGGCCTTGCCGGCTGCACCAGCGTCAGCGCGCCCCGCGAAACCAGCCAGGCGCTGCCCGCCCATGACTCCGCCTTTGGCCGCTCGGTGCTGCGCCAGGCCGCGCCTTACGGCGGCCGCTCGGGCTTTCGCCTGCTGCCCAACAGCAATGAAGCGTTCCGCGCCCGTGCCGAACTGATCCGTAACGCCCAGGCGAGCATCGACCTGCAGTACTACATCGTCCACGACGGCCTCAGCACCCGCGCCCTGGTGCATGAATTGCTGCGTGCAGCCGACCGTGGCGTGCGTGTGCGCATCCTGCTGGACGACACCACCAGCGACGGCCTGGACACCATCATGGGCACCCTCGATGCCCACCCCAACATCCAGATCCGCGTGTTCAACCCGCTGCACCTGGGCCGCAGCACTGGCGTGACCCGCGCCATGGGCCGGCTGTTCAACCTGTCGCGCCAGCACCGGCGCATGCACAACAAGCTGTACCTGGTGGACAACAGCATGGCGATTGTCGGCGGGCGTAACCTGGGCGACGAGTATTTCGATGCCGAGCCCAACCTCAACTTCACCGACATCGACCTGCTGGGTATTGGCCCGGTGGCCGAGCAGCTGGGCACAGTTTCGACCAGTACTGGAACAGCGCCCTCAGCCGACCGATCGCCGACTTCCTCTGGCGCGACCCGAATGCCAACGACCTGCGTGCCAGCCGCCATCGCCTGGAAGTGTCGCTGGCCGAAGCCAGGACCCAACGCAAAGCCCTGTACGACCGCCTGATGGCCTACCAGTCGCAGCCTCGCCTGGACGTGTGGCGCAACGAGCTGATCTGGGCCCACGCCCAAGTGCTGTGGGATGCACCCAACAAGGTGCTGGCCGACAACGAACCGGACCCACAGCTGCTGTTGAGCCAGCAACTGGCACCGGACCTGGCCAACGTGCACCGCGAACTGATCCTGGCATCGGCCTACTTTGTGCCGGGCGAACCGGGCCTGCTGTACCTGACCGGCCGCGCCGACGCTGGCGTTTCGGTGAAGCTGCTGACCAACTCGCTGGAAGCCACCGACGTGCCGGCCGTGCATGGCGGCTATGCGCCCTATCGCCGGGCCTTGCTGGAGCACGGGGTGCAGCTTTTTGAGCTTCGCCGGCAGCCAGGCGACCCAAGCGCGGGGCGGTTGAGTTTTCGTGGCAGTTCGGATTCGAGCCTGCACACCAAGGCGATCGTATTCGACCGGCGCAAGACCTTCATCGGCTCGTTCAACTTCGACCCGCGTTCAGTGCTGTGGAACACCGAGGTTGGAGTGCTGGTGGACAGCCCGGAGCTGGCGGAGTACACCCGCGAGCTGGCCCAACAGGGTATGGCGCCTGCGTTGAGTTACCAGGTGAAGCTGGTGGGGGGCAAGCTGGTGTGGGCGACCGAGGACAATGGCAAGCGGCACGTGCTGACGTCTGAACCGGGTGGGATGTGGCGGCGGTTCAACGCGTGGATCAGCAAGGCGGTTGGCTTGGAGAAGATGTTGTAGCCGCTATCGTTGGGGCTGCTTCGCAGCCCATCGCGACACAAGGCCGCTCCCACAACGGTACGGTGTACACCGATCAATGTGGGAGCGGCCTTGCGTCGCGAAAGGGCCGCAAAGCGGCCCTAAAATCCATCAGGCAGAAACCGGTTCAAACGCCCCACGCCGCTGGGTCAACACCACCAGCCCCGCAGCCCCCGCCGCCATCAGCCACAGCAGCGCGTGCCCGCTGACCCACTGGCTCCCCGCCCCCGCCAACAGTGGCCCGAGCAGGCAACCAATACCCCACAGCTGCGCAACATGGGCGTTGGCCCGCACCAGCGCGTCATCCCGGTAGCGCTCGCCAATCAGTACCAGTGACAAGGTGAACAAGCCCCCTGCGCTGGCCCCGAACAATACCCACAACGGCCAGATCACCGGGGTATGCAGCATGAGTGGAATCGCCAGGCTGGACACCAGCAGGGTCACCGCGCAGCCGGTGAACAGGGTGCGGCGCGACATATGGTCGGCCAACGCCCCGATGGGCAGTTGCAACACCGCATCACCCACCACCACGGTACTGACCATGAACAGGGCAATCTCGGTGGTAAAGCCCTGCTGCAGGCAATACACCGGCAGCAAAGTCAGGATCATCGCCTCGAACGAAGCGAACAGGGCAATGGCCCAGGCGATCACCGGCAAACGACGGCAAAAACGAAACAGGTCGCCGAAGGTCACGTTGCACGCTTCCGTGCTCGGTGCACCGCCTCGCCCCAGCAGGATCAGCGGCGCGACCAGCAGCAGGCCCGTCGCAGCCCAGAAACCGAAATCGTCATCAGAGCCGAGAAAGCCCAGTACCAGTGGCCCGGCCAGCTGGCTCAACGCGTAGCTGCTACCGTACAGCGCCACCAGGCGACCACGCCATTGCTCGACCACCAGCTGGTTGATCCAGCTTTCGCCCAGGATGAACACCACGGTCAGGGACATGCCGATCATCAGCCGCAGCAGCAGCCACAGCGGGTAGCTCGGCAACAGGGCCAGCAGGCCGATCGATAGCGCCCCACCCCACAGGCACAGGCGCATCGCAGAAGGTACGCCAACCCAGCCGGCCAGGCGGCTGGCCAGGCTGGCACCGGCCAGCACACCCAGCGCCGGCATCGCCGCCATCACGCCGATGGCAAAGCTGCCGTAGCCCCAAGCCTCCAGGCGCAGGGACACCAGCGGCATGCTCACGCCGAGCGCCAGCCCGACACTCAGCACCGATGCCAGTACGGCGAAGTAGGTACCCCAACGCATTGCAGCCTCCCAGGCAGAATTCGTGAACAGCAAAAACGACGAAGCCGGGTCAGCGTGAGCCGACCCGGCTATTGTTGGGGCTGCTGTGCAGCCCATCGCCGGCAAGCAGGGCTCCCACAGGTATAACGGAGGCCTTGAGGGCTGCGAAGAACCTGTGGGAGCTGGCTTGCCGGCGATTGGGCCGCAACGCGGCCCCCTGGAGTTACAGCTTGATCCAGGTCGCCTTCAGCTCGGTGTATTTCTCCAGCGCATGCAGCGACTTGTCACGGCCGTTGCCCGACTGCTTGAAGCCACCGAACGGTGCGGTCATGTCGCCACCGTCGTACTGGTTGACCCAGACGCTGCCAGCGCGCACGGCACGGGCGGTCTTGTGGGCCTTGGAAATGTCCGACGTCCAGATGCCAGCCGCCAGGCCATAGGGCGTGTCGTTGGCAATGGCGATGGCTTCTTCGGCAGTGTCGAAGGCAATCACCGACAGCACTGGGCCGAAGATCTCTTCCTGGGCGATGCGCATGGCGTTGGTCACGCCGTCGAAGATGGTCGGCTCGACATACGTGCCGCCAGTCTCTTCCAGGGTGCGCTTGCCGCCGGCCAGCAGCTTGGCGCCGTCCTTGTGGCCAGCCTCGATGTACGACAGCACGGTGTTCATCTGCTGGGTGTCGACCAGGGCACCGACCGTGGTCTGTGGGTCCAGCGGGTTGCCTGGCTTCCAGCCTTTCAGGGCTTCGACCACCATTGGCAGGAACTTGTCCTTGATCGAACGCTCGACCAGCAGGCGCGAGCCTGCGGTGCACACTTCGCCTTGGTTGAAGGCGATGGCGCTGGCAGCGGCCTCGGCGGCAGCTTGCAGGTCCGGCGCGTCGGCAAAGACGATGTTAGGGCTCTTGCCGCCGGCTTCCAGCCAGATGCGTTTCATGTTCGATTCGCCCGCGTACACCATCAGCTGCTTGGCGATCTTGGTCGAGCCGGTGAACACCAGGGTATCAACGTCCATGTGCAGGGCCAGGGCCTTGCCTACGGTGTGGCCGTAGCCTGGCAGCACGTTCAGCACGCCAGCCGGGATACCGGCTTCAATGGCCAGCTGAGCGATGCGGATGGCGGTCAGCGGGGATTTTTCGGACGGCTTGAGCACCACCGAGTTACCGGTGGCCAACGCCGGGCCGAGTTTCCAGCAGGCCATCAGCAGCGGGAAGTTCCACGGTACGATTGCACCCACCACACCCACGGGTTCGCGGGTCACCAGGCCGAGCTGGTCGTGCGGGGTCGGGGCAACTTCGTCGTAGACCTTGTCGATGGCTTCGGCAGTCCAGTGAATGGCCTGGGCCGCACCCGGGATGTCGATGCTGGAGGAGTCGCCGATCGGCTTGCCCATGTCCAGGGTTTCCAGCAGCGCCAGCTCTTCAACGTTCTTGCGCAGCAGGTCGGCAAAGCGGATCAGCTTGGCCTTGCGCTTGGCCGGGGCCAGTTGCGACCACACGCCGGCGTTGAAGGTGGCGCGGGCGTTTTCCACAGCGCGGTTGGCATCGGCCAAGTCGCAGCTGGCAACCTTGGCCAGGAAGCGTCCGTCGACCGGGCTCAGGCACTCGAAGGTTTCACCGGATGCGGCATCGGTGTATTCGCCGTTGATGAAGGCGCGGCCTTCAATCTTCAGTTGCTGGGCACGCTGTTCCCAGTCCGCACGGGTCAGGGTAGTCATACGAAACTCCTCCTCTTGTTTAGGTGCAACGCCGCACTGAGGACTCACAGGCGTTGTCAGAATTCTGGCCGGGCGACGAGCGCACACTGGCAAGCGATACCCTAAACCAGCCGGTGTAAACTATCAATATATTTGACACGAAAGGCTCAAACGCCTACTGATGTTCATTTTATTAAACAAAAACAGGAGCCGCACCATGAGAATCGACAGCATCATCGACTTCGCGCAGATCATCACCGAGGCCGAACGCTACCGCCCGGCGGCGGAAAAAATCCTCAAGGGCGAGCCAGACCAAGCGGTCTATAACCACTACTCCAGCCCTTGCGGGCAGTTTGCCGCAGGCGTTTGGGAAGGTGAGGTGGGGCAGTGGACGGTGAACTACACCGAGCACGAGTACTGCGAGATCGTCCAGGGCGTTTCGGTGCTGCGCGACCAGGACGGCGGGGCCAAGACCCTGCGGGCCGGTGATCGGTTTGTCATCCCTGCCGGGTTCAAGGGCACTTGGGAAGTGCTCGAGCCTTGCCGCAAGATCTATGTGATGTTCGAGCAGAAGTAAGGCACCGGACAGGCATAAAAAAACCCGCGTCCTCTCGGATGCGGGTTTTTTTCAGGTCGCCGATCAATTACTTGATCTTGGCTTCCTTGTACACCACGTGCTTGCGAACAACCGGATCATATTTCTTGATCTCGATTTTGTCCGGGGTGGTGCGCTTGTTCTTGTCGGTGGTGTAGAAGTGGCCGGTACCGGCACTCGAAACCAGACGGATCAATTCACGCATGATGCTCTCCCTTAAACCTTGGCGCCAGCTTTACGGATGTCAACCAGAACGGCGTCGATGCCGCGCTTGTCGATGATACGCATGCCCTTGGCGGAAACGCGCAGACGCACGAAACGCTTCTCGGATTCAACCCAGAAACGGTGGTGCTGCAGGTTCGGCAGGAAACGACGACGGGTTTTGTTGTTTGCGTGGGAAATGTTGTTCCCGGTTACTGGACCCTTACCAGTAACTTGACAGACTCTCGACATGACTCAGCCCTCTAAAACCACATGCCCAACCCGGCATGGGTTGGCCGCTTAATCTCTCAGTCTTTGGCGCCTGGGCGCCGTGATTCTGGAGGTCTTATCGACCGGATCCGCTTATGCGACAGGCCGAGCCCCTAGAAAAGAGCGCTGCTTTATACCAGAAAGACTTGGCTGCAACAACAGTAGATACACATTGCCGCACGCCAGAACGCGCCGGGCCAGCATAGCGGCAGGCCCCGTCGGCCGTCGACCACTCGTCGCCACATTTGTAAAAAAGGGTGTGGTCATTTACCGACGGGCGCACTAGGGTAGGCTTTTTCCAGACTGCACTGGCAGATGGGCCACTGACAGCCAAGGAGCCACCATGCGTGCTGCCGCCCTTTCCTTATTGTTCAACTCCCTGTTCGCCGCCGGCGCGCTGTTCGCTGCCGGTGCAGCCCAGGCCGCGCCGCTGAGCGTTTGCAGCGAAGCCAGCCCTGAGGGCTTCGACGTGGTGCAGTACAACTCACTGACCACCACCAACGCCACGGCCGACGTGCTGATGAACCGCCTGGTGGAGTTCGACGCCGCGCAAGGCAAGGTGGTGCCGAGCCTGGCAACCAGCTGGACGGTGTCAGCCGACGGCCTGGTGTATGACTTTACCCTGCGCGATGACGTGAAATTCCACACCACCGCCTATTTCAAGCCAAGCCGCGCGCTGAACGCCGACGATGTGCTGTTCAGCTTCCAGCGCATGCTCTACCCCGCCCATGCCTGGCACAAGACTGCACCGGGTGGCTACCCACATGCCCAGTCGCTGCAGCTGGGCAGCCTGATCAAGGCTATCGAGGCGCCAGCGCCGAACACCGTGCGTTTTACCCTCAGCCACCCGGACGCCACGTTCCTGGCCACGCTGAGCATGGGCTTCGCCTCGATCTACTCTGCCGAATATGCAGACAAGCTGCTGAAGGCGGGCACGCCCGAGAAGCTCAACAACCAGCCGATCGGCACCGGGCCGTTCGTGTTCCAGCGTTTCCAGAAGGACGCCGTGGTACGTTACCGCGCCAACCCTGACTACTTCGCCGGCAAGCCCGCGGTCGACCCGCTGATCTTCGCCATTACCACCGATGCCAACGTGCGCCTGCAAAAGCTCAAGCGTGGCGAGTGCCAGGTGGCCTTGTCACCCAAGCCCCTGGACATTGCCGAGGCCGGCAAGGACGGCAGCCTCAAGGTGGCCACTACCCCGGCGTTCATGACAGCCTTCGTCGCCATCAACAGCCAGCACCCACCGCTGGACAAGCCGGAAGTACGCCAGGCCATCAACCTGGCCTTCGACAAACAGGCCTACCTCAAGGCCGTGTTCGAAGGCTCCGCAGTGGCCGCCAATGGCCCCTACCCGCCCAACACCTGGAGCTATGCCAAGGACCTGCCTGGCTACCCGCTGGACGTGAAGAAAGCCAAGGCCCTGCTGTCCAAGGTCGGCCTGAGCGATGGTTTCAGCACCACCATCTGGACCCGCCCGTCGGGCAGCCTGCTCAACCCAAACCCCAGCCTTGGCGCGCAGATGCTGCAGGCCGACCTGGCCAAGATCGGGGTCAAGGCAGAGATCCGCGTGATCGAATGGGGCGAGCTGATCCGCCGCGCCAAAGCCGGTGAGCATGACCTGCTGTTCATGGGCTGGGCGGGTGACAACGGCGACCCGGACAACTTCCTCAGCCCGCAGTTTTCCTGTGCTGCGGTCGAGTCGGGGACCAACTTTGCCCGCTTCTGCGACAACCGCCTGGACCAGCTGATCAGCGCCGGGCGCACCACCAACGACCAGAGCGTGCGTAGCCGGTTGTATCAGCAGGCGCAGACCTTGATTCAGCAGCAGGCGCTGTGGGTACCACTGGCGCACCCGACGGCGGCGACGCTGTTGCGCCAAGGGGTTGAGGGGTACCAGGTGAGCCCGTTCGGGCGGCTGGATTTCAGCAAGGTGTCGGTTACCAAGTAAGCCT
>NZ_JBNRIK010000002.1:200657-235037 GCF_053557975.1 Pseudomonas sp. XP2 | reverse complement strand
GGCCGGCACATGCACACCTCTAAGCGACAATCCACCCCTGCTCAACCATCGATAAGGGCTCCCCGTCACCGATGATGATGTGATCCAGCACCCGCACATCGATCAGCCCCAGCCCCCGCTTCAACGACAGGGTCAAATGCACGTCATCCTGGCTCGGCTCACTGTTCCCCGAAGGATGGTTGTGACACAGGATCAAAGCCGCCGCGTTATGCAGCAACGCCCGCCGCACCACCTCCCGCGGGTAGACACTCGCCCGATCTATCGTGCCCCTGAACAGGATTTCAAACGCCAGCGGCCTGTGCTTGGTATCCAGAAACAGGCACCCGAACACTTCACTGGCCTCATGTCGCAGCATCGCTTTCAAATAGCGCCGCACCGTTTCCGGGCTGTCCATGGCAGATTCCCGCTCAATCGATGTCGCCAGGTGTCTGCGCCCTATTTCCAGCAGCGCCTGCAACTGGCTGTACCTCACCGGGCCCAGCCCAAGCTCGCCGACGAAGGCCTCGCGGTCGGCCTCCAACAACCGGCGCAAGCTCCCGAACTTCACCAGCAGGCCTCGCGACAGCTCCACCACATTACGCCCGCGCACACCTGAACCGAGAAATACAGCCAGCAACTCCGTATCGGTCAGGCTGCCAGCCCCACGCTGCAGCAACTTCTCCCGCGGCCTTTCTTCAGCCGGCCATTCCCTGATATTCATCCCCGCCCCCTGCCCTTGCTGCGGCCCATTTCGACCCTGTGTTAATCTATTTCGCCTCGTACATGCGACGTACTGCCGCAGGCAATCTCAAACGTCGCCGCCCGCTCTCACTGGAAAAAGGCAAGCCTATGCAGCGGCTGTATCGCAAGCGCATCGTTCTCGGCGTGGGTGGCGGCATTGCCGCCTACAAAAGCGCCGAGCTGATTCGCCGTCTCCTGGAGCACGGCGCGCAGGTGCGCGTCGTCATGACCCGTGGTGGTGCCGAGTTCATCACCCCGCTGACCCTGCAGGCGCTGTCGGGCCACCCGGTGCACATGGACCTGCTCGACCCTGCCGCCGAAGCGGCAATGGGCCATATCGAACTGGCCAAGTGGGCCGACCTGGTACTGATCGCCCCGGCCACGGCCGACCTCATGGCGCGCATGGCCCAAGGCATGGCCGACGACCTGCTGACCACCTTGGTGCTGGCCACCGACGCCACCGTCGCCGTCGCCCCGGCCATGAACCAGGCGATGTGGCGCGACCCGGCTACCCAGGCCAACCTCGAACTGCTCAAGAGCCGTGGCATCCAGGTGTTCGGCCCGGCGTCTGGCAGCCAGGCCTGTGGCGACGTGGGCCTGGGCCGCATGCTCGAAGCCACCGACCTGGCCTGGTGCGCCGCAGAAAGCTTCAAGCGCCAGGCACTGACCGGCAAGCACGTGCTGATCACCGCCGGCCCGACCCAGGAAAACATCGACCCGGTGCGCTACATCACCAATCATAGCTCCGGCAAGATGGGCTTCGCCCTGGCCGAAGCAGCCGCCGAAGCCGGGGCTCGGGTCACCCTCGTCACGGGCCCTGTGCACTTGCCAGCGCCCGACCGGGTCAGCCGCATCGACGTGGTCAGCGCGCGGGACATGCTTGCGGCCTGTGAAGCGGCCATGCCGTGTGACCTGTTCATCGCCTCGGCCGCGGTCGCGGACTACCGCCCGGAAGTCGTTGCCACGCAAAAGCTGAAGAAAGATCCTACGACCGGCGACGGCATGCTGCTGCAGATGGTGCGCAATCCCGATATCCTTGCCACCATTGCTGGCCGCAGCGACCGCCCGTTCAGCGTGGGCTTCGCCGCCGAAACCGAACACCTGCTCGATTACGCCACGCGCAAGCTCAAGGACAAGAACCTCGACCTGATCGTCGCCAATGATGTGGCCAACCCCAGCATCGGCTTCAACAGCGAAGAAAACGCCTTGACCGTGATCGACCGCCAGCAGCACCAGACCCTCTTCGCGCAGACCAGCAAAGGCAAGATCGCCCGACAACTGGTCGCCTTCATCGCCGATCGGCTCAACCAGGTTCAATAAGTTACATGCACGCTCTTCAAGCCAAGATTCTCGACCCACGCCTGGGCAGCGAATTCCCGCTGCCGACCTACGCCACCCCCGGCTCCGCCGGCCTGGACCTGCGCGCCCTGCTCAAGGAGGACACCGTCCTCGAGCCAGGCCAGACCCTGCTGATTCCTACCGGCCTGTCGATCTACATTGGCGACCCGGGGCTGGCCGCGGTAATCCTGCCGCGCTCGGGCCTGGGCCATAAGCACGGCATCGTGCTGGGCAACCTGGTCGGCCTGATCGACTCGGACTACCAGGGCGAGCTGATGGTGTCGTGCTGGAACCGTGGCAACACGCCGTTCACCATCGCCGTTGGCGAACGTATCGCCCAGCTGGTGTTGGTGCCGGTGGTGCAGGCCCATTTCGACATCGTCGAAGCGTTCGATGAAAGCCAGCGTGGCGCTGGTGGCTTTGGTCACTCCGGCAGCCACTGAGCCGGCAGATGACCGTTCAGGCCAAGGATGGCGAACTCTCTGGCGAAAGCACCGTCCAAGCGTCAGTTTGCGCCTGCCCAGACCTTTGATTATTGGAGCTACCAGAGATGAACGACATGGCCCACCTGGTCCCCGCCGCGCTACCAGACAGCATTTTCCGCGCCTATGACATTCGTGGCGTGGTCGGTAAAACCCTTCACGCCGAAACCGCCTACTGGATCGGCCGCGCCATCGGCGCGCAAAGCCTGGCCCAGGGCGAACCGCAGGTTTCGGTAGGCCGCGATGGCCGCCTGTCGGGCCCGATGCTGGTCGAACAGCTGATCAAAGGCCTGGTCGATGCCGGGTGCCAGGTCAGCGACATCGGCCTGGTGCCCACCCCGGCGCTGTACTACGCGGCCAATGTGCTGGCCGGCAAGTCGGGCGTGATGCTGACCGGCAGCCACAACCCGTCGGACTACAACGGTTTCAAGATCGTCATCGCCGGCGACACCCTGGCCAACGAACAGATCCAGGCCCTGCTGACCCGCCTGAAAACCAACGACCTGACCCTGGCCGAAGGCCGCGTGGAAAAGGTTGAGATCCTGGACCGCTATTTCCAGCAAATCGTCAGCGACGTGAAACTGGCCAGGAAGCTCAAAGTGGTGGTGGACTGTGGCAACGGCGCCGCCGGCGTGGTCGCACCGCAGCTGATCGAAGCCCTGGGCTGCGAAGTGATTCCGTTGTTCTGCGAGGTCGACGGCAACTTCCCCAACCACCACCCGGACCCGGGCAAGCCGGAAAACCTCGAAGACCTGATCGCCAAGGTCAAGGAAACCGGCGCCGACATCGGCCTGGCCTTCGACGGTGACGGCGACCGCGTCGGCGTGGTGACCAACACCGGCAGCATCGTCTACCCGGACCGCCTGCTGATGCTGTTTGCCCAGGACGTGCTGGCGCGCAACCCCGGCGCCGAAATCATCTTCGACGTCAAATGCACCCGTCGCCTGACCCCGCTGATCGAACAGCATGGCGGCCGCGCACTGATGTGGAAGACCGGCCATTCGTTGATCAAGAAGAAGATGAAACAGACCGGCTCGCTGCTGGCCGGCGAAATGAGCGGTCACATCTTCATCAAGGAACGCTGGTACGGTTTTGACGACGGCATCTACAGCGCTGCGCGCCTGCTGGAGATCCTCAGCAAGGCCGGACAGAGCGCCGAAAACCTGTTTGCCGCCTTCCCTAACGATATTTCCACGCCGGAAATCAATATTGATGTGACCGACGAGGGTAAATTCAGCATCATTGATGCACTGCAACGCGACGCCGATTGGGGCGAAGCCAGCCTGACCACCATCGATGGTGTGCGGGTTGACTATACCCACGGCTGGGGCCTGGTCCGCGCCTCCAACACCACCCCGGTGCTGGTGCTGCGCTTCGAGGCCGACAGCGACGCCGAATTGCAACGTATCAAGGATGTATTCCGTACCCAGTTGCTGCGGGTTGAGCCTGAGCTGCAACTGCCGTTCTGACCGACTATCTGTTCCTTACAGGAGCCCTGCATGACCCTCGATCGCGATGCCGCTTCCCATGTAGCCGAGGTTTTGTCCGAAGCACTGCCTTACATCCGCCGCTTTGTCGGCAAGACCCTGGTGATCAAGTACGGCGGCAACGCGATGGAAAGCGAGGAGCTGAAAACAGGCTTCGCCCGTGACATCGTGCTGATGAAGGCTGTGGGCATCAACCCGGTGGTGGTCCACGGTGGTGGCCCGCAGATCGGCGACCTGCTCAAGCGCCTGTCGATCGAAAGCCACTTCATCGACGGCATGCGCGTCACCGACTCGGCGACCATGGACGTGGTGGAGATGGTGCTGGGTGGCCAGGTCAACAAGGACATCGTCAACCTGATCAACCGCCACGGCGGCAGCGCCATCGGCCTGACCGGCAAGGACGCGGAACTGATCCGCGCCCGCAAGCTGACCGTCAGCCGCCAGACGCCCGAGATGACCACCCCGGAAATCATCGACATCGGCCACGTGGGCGAAGTGGTAAGCGTGAACACCGACCTGCTGAACATGCTGGTGAAGGGTGACTTCATCCCGGTGATCGCGCCGATCGGCGTGGGCGCCAACGGTGAGTCGTACAACATCAACGCCGACCTGGTGGCTGGCAAGGTAGCCGAGGCGCTGAAGGCCGAGAAGCTGATGCTGCTGACCAACATCGCCGGCCTGATGGACAAACAGGGCCAGGTACTGACCGGCCTGACCACCGAGCAGGTCAACGAACTGATCGCCGACGGCACCATCTACGGCGGCATGCTGCCGAAGATCAAGTGCGCGCTGGATGCGGTGCAGGGTGGCGTGAACAGCTCGCACATCATCGACGGCCGCGTACCGAACGCGGTGCTGCTGGAAATCTTCACCGACAGCGGCGTGGGTACCCTCATTACCAACCGCAAGCCGCGCTGAGTGATTGGCTAGCCTGCACCGGCCTCTTCGCGGGTAAACCCGCTCCCACAAGGGATAGCACCGACTTTGAGGGCTGTGGAGATCCTGTGGGAGCGGGTTCACCCGCGAAAGGGCCGGAACAGGTGACACAAAAAAGGCGACCTTCATGTGAAGGTCGCCTTTTTCATTTCCAGGCCAGGATCAGATCCCGTACTGCGCCCGGTAAGCCTCGACAGCCGGCAGATGCTGCTTGAGCTGCGGGTCATCGGCCAGGAACTCCAGCACCTGGGTCAGCGAAACGATGCTGACCACCGGGATACCGAAGTCGCGTTCCACTTCCTGGATCGCCGACAGTTCGCCATTGCCACGCTCTTCGCGGTTCAGCGCGATCAGCACGCCAGCGGCCTTGGCCTGCTGGGCGTTGATGATCTGCATGACCTCGCGGATGGCGGTACCGGCGGTGATCACGTCGTCGATGATCAGTACATCACCGGCCAGCGGCGCACCAACCAGGCTGCCGCCTTCGCCGTGGTCCTTGGCTTCCTTGCGGTTGAAGCACCATGGCACATCGAGCTGATGCTGATCAGCGAGGGCCACGGCGGTGGTCGCCGCCAAAGGGATACCCTTGTAGGCCGGGCCGAACAGCACATCGAACGGGATCTTGCTGTCGACGATGGCTGCGGCATAGCACCGCCCCAGCTCGGCCAATGCAGAACCGGTGTTGAACAGGCCGGCATTGAAGAAATACGGGCTGGTACGCCCCGATTTCAGGGTGAATTCACCGAAACGCAGTACCCCGCGATCGATGGCAAAACGGATAAAGTCGCGCTGATACGGCTGCATGAATAGTCCCGGACACCACGGATTTAGCTAAATGGGTTGAGCTCGGGTATCATACACGCACGAGATTTTTGGGGCCATTTATGCGGATCATCAGTGTGAACGTTAATGGCATTCAGGCTGCGGCCGAGCGTGGTTTGCTCAGCTGGCTACAAGCCCAGAATGCCGACGTCATCTGCCTTCAGGATACCCGCGCCTCGGCCTTTGAACTCGATGACCCAGCTTTCCAGCTCGATGGCTATTTCCTTTATGCCTGCGACGCGGAGGTGCCTGCCCAAGGTGGTGTGGCCCTTTACTCGCGCATGCAGCCCAAGGCAGTCATCACCGGCCTGGGCTTCGAGACAGCCGACCGCTACGGGCGTTACCTGCAAGCAGATTTCGACAAAGTCAGTATTGCCAGCCTGCTGCTGCCTTCGGGCATGAACGGCGACGAAGACTTGAACCAGAAGTTCAAGTTGATGGACGACTTCGCCAAGTACCTGGACAAACAGCGTCGCAAGCGTCGCGAATACATCTATTGCGGCTCGTTCTACGTGGCGCAGCAGAAGCTCGACATCAAAAACTGGCGTGACAGCCAGCAGTCGCCGGGCTTCCTGGCGCCGGAACGCGCCTGGATGGATGCGATCACCGGCGAGATGGGTTACGTCGATGCCCTGCGTGAAGTCAGCCGTGAAGGTGACCAGTACAGCTGGTGGCCAGACAACGAGCAGGCCGAGATGCTCAACCTGGGCTATCGGTTCGACTACCAGATCCTCACGCCGGGCCTGCGCCGCTTCGTGCGCAACGCCCGCCTGCCGCGTCAGCCGCGCTTCTCCCAGCATGCGCCGCTTATCGTGGATTATGACTGGACGTTGACCATCTGAGTGCCAGGGCTGCTGCGCAGCCCATTCGCGGGACAAGCCCGCTCCCACAGGATTCATGCATGGCTGGAAAGCTGTACAAAGCTTGTGGGAGCATGCCAGGGCTGCTGCGCAGCCCATTCGCGGGACAAGCCCGCTCCCACAGGATTCAGGTATGGCTGGAAGCTGTACAAATCTTGTGGCAGCGTGCTAGGGCTGCTGCGCAGCCCATTTGCGGGGCAAGCCCGCTCCCACAGGATTCATGCATGGCTGGAAAGCTGCACAAATCTTGTGGGAGCGGGCTTGTCCCGCGAATGGGCCGCGCAGCGGCCCCAAACAGTCAGTCAGCCAGAGCCGCCTGCTGCAGCTCAAAGATATCGTTCATGCCCTTCTGCGCCAGCGCCAGCATGGCGTTGAAGTCTTCCGGCTGGAACGGCGCGCCTTCAGCGGTGCCCTGCACTTCGATGAAGCCACCGGCGCTGGTCATCACCACGTTCAGGTCGGTTTCGGCAGCGGAGTCTTCCGGGTAATCCAGGTCGAGCACGGCTTCGCCCTGGTACATGCCTACCGACACGGCAGCAATCATGTGCTTGAGCGGGTTGCCGCCCTTAAGGCCACCGCGCTTCTTGATTACCGCCAGGGCGTCGCACAGGGCGACCATGGCACCGGTGATGGACGCGGTACGGGTGCCGCCATCGGCCTGGATCACGTCGCAGTCGACATACAGGGTGATGTCACCCAGCTTGCTCATGTCCAGCGCAGCGCGCAGCGAACGGCCGATCAGGCGCTGGATTTCCAGGGTGCGGCCACCCTGCTTGCCACGGCTGGCTTCGCGCTGGTTACGCTCGCCGGTGGAACGCGGCAGCATGCCGTACTCTGCGGTGAGCCAGCCTTGGCCCTGGCCTTTGAGGAAGCGCGGCACACCGTTTTCCACGCTGACCGTGCAAATGACCTTGGTGTCACCGAACTCGACCAGTACCGACCCTTCGGCGTGCTTGGTGTAGTTGCGGGTGATGCGGATCGAGCGGAGCTGATCGGCGGCGCGACCACTTGGACGTTTCATCTGGGATACCTGTACTGGGACTTTGAATCTGCCGAGCATTATAGAGCCCGCAGCGCGGGGAAGACATGCCTATTGTCGCGCCCGACACAGCCCGTCGCCTTTTCCGACTGCCGTGGCCACCCCTCTGTAACATGGGTGGATTGGGCGCCGAGGCCCCACTGCGCTACAATCCTGCGCCTTGCAGCCGAGAGGCTCCCACCGTTCATACATCTACGCGAGGTACTCCCCATGGTGCACAGCATGACCGCTTTTGCTCGTGTCGAGCGCGCCGGCAGCCAAGGCACCCTGATCTGGGAGCTGCGCTCGGTCAACCACCGTTACCTGGAACCCCACCTGCGCTTGCCCGAGGCCCTGCGCGACCTCGAAGGCGCCGTGCGCGAAGGCCTGCGCCAGGGCCTTTCACGGGGCAAGGTGGAATGCACCCTGCGCCTCAATGAAGACAGCAACGGCAAGCCGCTGAAGGTAGACCGCGAGCGCGCCGCACAGCTTGTCGCCGCCGCCGAGGAAGTGGCCGGCCTGATCAAGCAGCCGGCACCGCTGAACCCGCTGGAAGTGCTGTCGTGGCCAGGCGTGCTGGTGGCAGACACCAGCGACCCACAGGCGCTGAACGCCGAGGCCATGGCACTGTTCGACGAAGCCCTGGCCGAACTCAAGGCCGGACGCCAGCGAGAAGGCCAGGAACTGGCCCGGCTGATCAACGAGCGCCTGGACAACATGACCAGCGAAGTCACCACCCTGCGCGCCCTGGTGCCGCAGATGCTGGCGGCGCAGCGGCAGAAGATTCTCGACCGTTTCGGCGACATGCAGGCCGAACTCGACCCGCAGCGCCTGGAGCAGGAGATGGTGCTGCTGGCCCAGAAGAGCGACGTGGCCGAGGAGCTCGACCGCCTCAGCACCCACGTCACCGAAGTGCGTCGGGTGCTCAAGGGTGGCGGCGCCGCCGGCCGGCGCCTGGACTTCCTGATGCAGGAACTCAACCGCGAAGCCAACACCCTCGGCTCCAAGGCCTTCGACCCACGCAGTACGCAAGCGGCGGTCAACCTGAAGGTATTGATCGAACAGATGCGTGAACAAGTACAGAACATCGAGTAAGGCCACCCCGACCATGAACCACAGCAGCGGCACCCTCTACATCGTTTCGGCCCCTTCGGGCGCCGGCAAGACCAGCCTGGTAACGGCCCTGACCAAGGACGACCAGCAAATCCGCGTCTCGGTCTCGCACACCACTCGCGCCATGCGCCCGGGCGAGGAGCACGGAGTGAACTACCACTTCGTTGTCCATGAGGAGTTCAAGGCGCTGATCCAGCAAGGCGACTTCCTGGAGCATGCAGAAGTGTTCGGCAACTTCTATGGCACCTCGCGCAGTGCACTGCAGCACACCCTGGACCAGGGCTATGACCTGATCCTGGAAATCGACTGGCAAGGCGCCCAGCAGGTGCGCAAGTTGATGCCGCAGGCATTGTCGGTGTTCATCCTGCCGCCAAGCCAGGAAGCCCTTCGTCAGCGCCTGGACGGCCGTGGGCAGGACAGCGAAGAGATCATCGCTGGGCGCATGAAGGAAGCGGTGAGCGAGATGGTGCACTACGACGAGTATGACTACGTGATCATCAACGATGATTTCGACGTCGCGCTGGAAGATTTGAAGTCGGTGTTCCGTTCTAATCGCCTGGTGCTGAAGAAACAGCAGCAGCGCCACGGGGCCTTGCTGAAACAGTTGGTTGGCTGAAAACGATGGGGCCGCTTTGCGGCCCATTCGCGGGACAAGCCCGCTCCCACAGGGTTTTGGCTGCCTTCAATGTCGGCGCAGTACCTGTGGGAGCGGGCTTGTCCCGCGAATGGGCTGCAGAGCAGCCCCTTCCAGTCATTCCTGCAGCGGCAGGGTAGCCTGCTGACGCAGGGTAGCCCCCAGGAAGTAAGCCGGCGCGCGCATGCGCGACAGCATCATCAGCCCGATGCCGAGCACCGAGATGATCGCGGCAATCACGAACACCAGCCCCAGCCCGCCCACATGCGAGCCACTGCCGAAGTCCGGCGAGGCGCTGTCGATGGCGGTGCGCGCGAAAATCACCGACAAGATCACCCCACCTGTCAACGGGCACAGGCCGCGCATGATGAAGTGGCGCAGGCTGTCAAACAGGCTGTCGCGGAAATACCAGACGCAGGCGAACGCGGTCAGGGAATAGTAGAAGCAGATCATCATGCCCAACGCGGTGATGGTATCCGCCAGCACGTTCTCGCTCAGGGTACGCATGGTCACGTAGAACAGGCCTGCTGCCAGGCCAGCGCAAATGGTGGCGTAGCGTGGGGTCTGCGAACGCGGGCAGACGCTGGCAAACTTCTGCGGTACCGCACCGTAGTAACCCATGGCCAACAGAGTCCGCGCCGGCGCCACGAAGGTGGACTGCAGCGACGCCGCGGTGCTGGCCAGCACGGCGATGGACATCAGGATTGCCAGCGGCCCCATGACCGGGCCGGCCAGGTGGGCGAAGACGTTCTCCTGGATGCGTGGGTTGTTAAGGCCCAGCCCGGTTTCGCTGATACCGGCAAACTGCAGAGTGGCGATAGCGGTGAACAGGTACAGCCCGAGGATCAACATAACGGTCCAGGTGGCAGCCTTGCCCGGCACCTCTTCGCTGCCCACCGACTCTTCGCTGACGGTCAGGCACGTGTCCCAGCCCCAGAAAATGAAGATAGACAGCGACAGCCCGGCAGCAAAGGCCGAGAACGACTCGACACCGAACGGGTTGAACCAGGCGAAATCGAACGCCAGCGGTGGCGGCGCAGTGGTGCCGCCGAAGGCGGCGAAGGCAAAGCCGATCAGCACCAGCAACTGCAGGGCCACCAGGCCGTACTGCACGGTCATGGTGGTGGCGATGCCACGACAGCAGATCCACACGGCCAGGCCGATGAACACGCAACAGGTGCTGATGTTGATCAACAGATTGTCGGCCAATGCTGCCAGCTCATGCTTGCCGGTGATCTGGCCAAGGAACAGGTAAAAGAAGTCGACGGCTACACCCGCCAGGTTCGACAGCACGATGGTGGTGGCGACCACCAGCCCCCAGCCGCCGATCCACCCGATCATCGGGCCAAAGGCACGCGCCGACCAGGTAAACGAAGTACCGCTGTCCGGCTCTGCCGAGTTCAGCTCGCGGTAGCCCAGGGCCACCAGCAGCATCGGCAGGAAGCCGACGATGAACACCGCTGGCAGGTGGGCACCCACCTCGCGCACGGTCGGGCCGAGGGCGCCCGTCAGGGTGTAGACCGGGGCGATGGTGGAAATGCCCAGCACCACGCTGGCCAGCAGGCCCAAGCGGCCTTTGGCCAAGCCCTTGCCGCGCTGGGTGTTGCCTGCGTCGGCCGCCACATCGGGTGGGCGGCCGGCTTCTGTATAATTGCTCATGAGTATTTGCCGTAAATTTTGGAATTGTTTTCGCAGGCCTTGCGCACAAGGCCTGCTTTCACTCATTGAAAGCTTGCTGCCGGGGACCGGTCATCCGAGACCTTCGGCTGACGTCAGACTGTTTCCTGCCGTGCGCCCTCCCGTGCTGCGTAGGCAATGCAGGCCTCGCGAAACGCCTGGAACAGGCGCAGCGAAACCGGGTTTTCGGTGAAGCGCCATTCCGGGTGCCACTGCACGCCGAGCACAAAGCCCGGCGCTGCGGGCATGGACACCGCTTCGATCAGGCCATCCGGGGCCCGCGCCTCGACACGCAGGCCGGGCGCCAGGCGTTCGATGCCTTGACTGTGCAGCGAGTTGACCTCGAACTGCTCAGCCAGCCCCAGGTGCTCGAACAACCCGCCTGGCTCGATGCCGACAAGGTGACGAGCGCCGTATTGCACCTCCAGGGGTGCGTCCTCAGGTTCGCGGTGGTCAAGGTAACCGGGCAATTCCTGCACGCGCTGGTGCAGGCTGCCACCCAACGCCACATTCAGTTCCTGATAACCACGGCAGATGCAGAACACCGGCACACCAGCGGCAATTGCCGCCTGCAGCAGCGGCAGGGTCAGGCGATCGCGCGCCAGATCGTGCCGGGTACCCGCCGCGCTAGGGGCGCCATTGTAATGATGCGGTTCGATATTTGAAGGCGAGCCGGTAAAAACAATGCCGTGCAGACGGGCCAGCAGCGCCTGCGTGTCACTGCCGCCGTCACGGGCCGGCAAGATCAGCGGCAAACCGGCAAAGCCGGCCGCCTCGACATACTTGTCGCCTACTGTATGCGACGAGTTCTTCCCCACCTGCTGGCGGCAGGCGCTGACACCGATCAGGGGGACCGCATTTGCGCTCATGGGCTTACACCGTGTGCAGGTACCAGTTGTACTCAAGGTCGGAGATCGACACTTCGAACTCGGCCAGTTCGCTTTCCTTGCAGGCCACGAAGATATCGATGTAGTCCGGGCTGATGTATTGGTTGAGGACTTCGCTGTCGTCCAGCGCGCGCAGGGCATCACGCAGGTTGTTCGGCAGGCTCTGTTCCAGTTGCTCGTAGGAGTTGCCTTCGATCGGCGCATCCGGCTCGACCTTGTTGGTCAGGCCGTGGTGCACGCCGGCAAGGACTGCCGCAAGCATCAGGTACGGGTTGGCGTCGGCGCCGGCCACGCGGTGTTCCAGGCGCACGTTGTCGCTGCTGTCGGTAGGTACGCGCACGGCCACGGTGCGGTTGTCCAGGCCCCAGCTCGGCGCATTGGGCACATAGAACTGCGCACCGAAGCGGCGGTAGGAGTTGATGTTCGGGCAGAGGAAGGCCATCGATGCCGGCATCGTCTCCAGCACACCACCAATGGCGTGGCGCAACGTGTCGCTTTGCAGCGGGTCATCGCTTGAGAAGATGTTCTTGCCGGTTTTCTTGTCCAGCAACGAAATATGCACGTGCAGGCCGTTACCTGCCTGGCCCGGGTAGGGCTTGGCCATGAAGGTGGTGTCCATTTCATGGTCGTAGGCCACGTTCTTGATCAGCCGCTTGAGCAGGATCGCGTAGTCGCAGGCCTTCAGCGGGTCAGCCACGTGGTGCAGGTTGACCTCGAACTGCGCCGGGGCGCTTTCCTTGACGATGGCATCGGCAGGCAGGCCCTGCTCCTTGGCCGCTTCGAGCATGTCCTGCAGGCAGTCGGCGTATTCGTCGAGGTCGTCGATCAGGTACACCTGGGTCGACTGCGGACGCTTGCCGGAAATGGGCGAGCGCGGCGGCTGCGGGCGGCCGTTGAGGTTGTCCTGATCAATCAGGTAGAACTCCAGCTCGAACGCAGCACAAATCGTAAGGCCCAGGTCGTCGAACTTGCTCACCACCTGACGCAGCACTTCACGCGGGTCGGCAAAGAACGGCGCGCCTTCGATCTCGTGCATGGTCATCAGCAGCTGGGCGGTGGGGCGTTTCTGCCATGGCTCGTCCGACAGTGTGCCGGGGATCGGGAAGCAGATGCGGTCGGCATCGCCAATGTCCAGGCCAAGGCCGGTGCTTTCGACCGTGGAACCGTTGATGTCCAGGGCGAACAGCGAAGCCGGCAGGTTGATGCCTTTCTCGTACACCTTGTGCAGGCTGGCCCGCTCGATGCGCTTGCCACGTACCACGCCATTCATGTCGGAGATCAGCAGGTCGACGTACTGTGTGTCCGGATGGGCCTGGAGGAAGTCATTCATCTCGCTGGAAGAACTGGCGCACGGGGTTACCGACGTCATGGTGTACATCCTTTGATGTGCTGCGGCGATGTGGGGATACGGCTGGCGCCTCACGGGCGACGATGGTTGCAGCTGTTGTTTTTTTCACTTTCCCATCGTGGGGATTGGTTACCCGACCGGACGCATTGATTCCGGGGGGCGGTTTCACTATAAAATGGCCCCGACGCAACAGACATTGGCAATTCGGCAAGCAGAGCGTGCACCAATGCAATATCAGATCACCCACGCCGACCTCTCCCTGGTCCTGGCACTGGAGCGTGGCCGCTCGCTGGCCAAGGCCGCCGAGCTCCTCAAAGTCGACGTTTCGACGGTGTTCCGCTCGATCCGCCGGCTGGAGTCGGCGCTGGGCACCGCCTTGTTCGTCAAGAGCCGCAAGGGCTACCTGCCGACCGACACCGCGCAGGCCCTGGCCGAGCAGGCGCTGGAGGCGGCACGCATTGCCATGACCAGTGGCGAGCAGGTGGTCAGCGGCACGGTGCGGGTGACCTGCACCGAGGCGGTGATGCATAGCCTGCTGCTGCCGGCGCTGGCCGAGTTCATGCCCAACTACCCGGCCCTGTCGCTGGAGATGGGCACCTCGAATACCTTCGCCAACCTCAGCCGGCGTGACGCCGACATTGCCCTGCGCCTGACCAATACACCACCGGAGCACCTGGTAGGTCGCAACCTTGGGTCAACATCCTATGTGGTTTGCGGCCAGCCGCAGTGGCGCGAGCGCCTGGCAGAATCGGCCGTCAGCGTGCCATGGATCGCCCCCGACGACTCGATGCAGGACCACCCCACGGTGGTCTGGCGCAACCAGCAGCACCCTGGGTTGAGCCCGCGCTACCAGTGCAGCGGGATGTCGACCATCGCCCAGCTGGTAACCGCCGGCCTGGGCGTGGCGGCGCTGCCGGATTACATGGTGCACGCCCTGCCCGGCGTGGAAGCGCTGAGCGGACCGCTACCGGGTTGCGACACTCAGCTTTGGCTACTGACCCGGCCGGATTGCCGGGCGCTGCGCTCGGTGCAGACCTTGTTCGAAGAGCTGACGCCGCGGTTGCGTGGCGCGATGCTCTGAGGTTATCGTCGGGCTCAAGTATTGCGGCTGTCTGGTCCGGCACTTTCGCGGCAAAACCTGCTCCCACAGGGTAGGCGGTGCCTGTGGAAGCAGGTTTACCCGCGAAGAAGCAAACACAGTGCTTCAAGGTGACCGCCCGGCAAAACAGCGCTTCCCTATTGGCTGGTGAATTTTTATACTATCGAGTCCGCCTGCCCATTACTGGGCTGCACGCCCACCGCATTTGCTACTGAGGAAGACCATGGCCCGCGTAACTGTTGAAGACTGCCTGGAACACGTGGATAACCGCTTCGAGCTGGTCATGCTCTCGACCAAGCGCGCTCGCCAGCTGGCGACCGGCGGCAAAGAACCACGCGTTGCGTGGGAAAACGACAAGCCGACCGTTGTTGCCCTGCGTGAAATCGCCGAAGGCATCGTCACCAACGAGTTCATCGCCGCTGAAGAGATCGTCACCGAGGATCCGGTCTTCGCCGCCTTCGAGGACGAGAACAACGAGGCTGTCTGATTGATGCCAGGTCGACGTCGCACGGCGCAAGGCCCTCTTCCTCCGCAGGAGGTCAACCCATGCCGGGTATAGAAGCCTTGGCCGAACGGCTGTCGACCTACCTTGGCCCCGAACAGGTCAACCTGGTCCGGCGCGCCTATTTCTACGCCGAACAGGCCCACGATGGGCAGCGCCGCCGCAGCGGCGAGCCCTACGTGACCCACCCGCTGGCCGTGGCCAGCATCCTCGCCGACATGCACATGGACCATCAAAGCCTGATGGCGGCCATGCTGCACGACGTGATCGAAGACACCGGTATCGCCAAGGAAGCCCTCAGCCAGCAGTTTGGCGAGACGGTGGCCGAACTGGTCGATGGGGTCAGCAAGCTGACCCAGATGAACTTCGAGACCAAGGCCGAGGCGCAGGCCGAAAACTTCCAGAAAATGGCCATGGCCATGGCCCGCGACATTCGCGTGATTCTGGTCAAGCTGGCCGACCGCCTGCACAACATGCGCACCCTGGAAGTGCTGTCCGGCGAAAAACGCCGGCGCATTGCCAAGGAAACCCTCGAAATCTACGCCCCTATCGCCAATCGCCTGGGGATGCACACCGTGCGCGTGGAGTTCGAGGACCTGGGTTTCAAGGCCATGCACCCAATGCGCTCGTCGCTGATTCACCGGGCGGTGAAAAGCGCACGCGGCAACCGTAAAGAGATCGTCGCCAAGATCGAACACTCGCTGGCCAACTGCCTCGCTGCCGACGGCATCGAAGGCGAGGTCAGCGGCCGGCAGAAACACCTCTATGGCATCTACAAGAAGATGCGCGGCAAGCGCCGTGCCTTCAACGAGATCATGGACGTGTATGCCTTCCGCATCATCGTCGACAAGGTCGACACCTGCTACCGCGTGCTCGGCGCCGTGCATAACCTGTACAAGCCGCTGCCTGGTCGCTTCAAGGATTACATCGCGATCCCCAAGGCCAACGGCTACCAGTCGTTGCACACCACGTTGTTCGGCATGCACGGCGTGCCCATCGAAATCCAGATCCGCACCCGCGAAATGGAAGAGATGGCCAACAACGGCATCGCCGCGCACTGGCTGTACAAGTCCAACGACGACGAGCAGCCCAAGGGCAGCCATGCCCGCGCGCGGCAGTGGGTCAAGGGTATCCTCGAGTTGCAGCAACGTGCCGGCAACTCACTGGAATTCATCGAGAGCGTGAAGATCGACCTGTTCCCGGACGAGGTCTACGTGTTCACGCCCAAAGGCCGCATCATGGAGCTGCCCAAAGGCTCCACGGCGGTGGACTTCGCCTACGCGGTACACACCGACGTCGGCAACAGCTGCATCGCCTGCCGCATCAACCGCCGCCTGGCGCCGCTGTCCGAACCGCTGCAAAGCGGCTCGACGGTGGAAATCGTCAGCGCCCCCGGCGCTCGGCCGAACCCGGCCTGGCTCAACTTCGTGGTGACCGGCAAGGCGCGTACGCACATCCGTCACGCCCTGAAGCAACAGCGCCGCTCCGAGTCCATCAGCCTGGGCGAGCGCCTGCTGAACAAGGTACTCACCGGCTTTGACAGCAGCCTGGATAAAATCCCCCAGGAGCGCATCCAGGCGATTCTCGCCGAGTACCGCCTGGAACTGATCGAAGACCTGCTCGAAGACATCGGCCTGGGCAACCGCATGGCCTACGTGGTCGCACGCCGCCTGCTGTCGGCTGACGGCGAGCAGTTGCCTGCGCCGGAAGGCCCGTTGGCGATCCGTGGCACCGAAGGCCTGGTGCTGAGCTACGCCAAATGCTGCACGCCAATCCCTGGCGACCCGATCGTCGGCCACCTGTCGGCCGGCAAGGGCATGGTCGTGCACCTGGAAAATTGCCGCAACATCAGTGAAATCCGCCACAACCCGGAAAAATGCGTGCAGCTTTCCTGGGCCAAGGACATCACCGGTGAGTTCAATGTCGAACTGCGTGTCGAACTGGAGCACCAGCGCGGCCTTATTGCCCTGCTGGCCAGCAGCGTCAACGCCGCCGACGGCAACATCGAGAAGATCAGCATGGACGAACGCGATGGCCGTATCAGCGTGGTCCAACTGGTGGTCAGCGTGCACGACCGTGTGCACCTGGCGCGTGTGATCAAGAAGCTGCGTACCCTGACCGGCGTGGTCCGCATCACCCGCATGCGTACGTAGTCCGCCAACCGCAAGGAGTCATCATGAGCAAGACCGTCATCACGAGCGACAAGGCCCCTGCCGCCATCGGCACCTACTCGCAGGCGATCAAGGCCGGCAACACGGTGTACATGTCGGGCCAGATCCCGCTGGACCCGAAGACCATGGAACTGGTCGAAGGCTTCGAAGCCCAGACCGTGCAGGTATTCGAGAACCTCAAGTCCGTGGCTGAAGCCGCTGGCGGTTCGTTCAAGGACATCGTCAAGCTGAACATCTTCCTCACCGACCTGAGCCACTTCGCCAAGGTCAACGAGGTGATGGGCCGCTACTTCGAGCAACCCTACCCGGCCCGTGCCGCCATCGGCGTTGCCGCGCTGCCGAAAGGTGCCCAGGTCGAAATGGACGCCATCCTGGTCATCGAGTGATGCCCCGGTGACGGGCGCCCTGCCCGTCACTCCTCCTTTTGCAAGGTTACCCCGTCATGCGTCAAGCACTGCCCATCGCGCTGGCAGCCCTGCTACTGGGCGGCTGCGCCAGCCACAAACCCGAAGATTTCAACGGCACCTGGATCAACCAGGAGGCCATCACTGCAGCGGTCAAGGGCGGCAGCCTGCGCCAAGCGCTGAATGAACACGGCCCCGTGTTCGAATGGAAGCTCGACGTTGCCAGCCAGCAGGCCAGCTACAGCAATGGCTTCGAGGCCGCTGACGGCCAGCTGAGCAGCAACGAAAAGCAATGGCAGGCCAGCTTCGAGGGCGGCCAGACCGAGCAGCTGTCGCTCGACGGTGACGAGCTGCAAGCCGTCGACCAGCGTGGCGCCAAGCAGACCTTCGTGCGTGCCAAGGCGCCGGCAACTGCCAATGCGCCGCTGGGCAGCAGCTTCGAGAAAGCGCTGTACCAGGCCTACCTGGGCGGCAACTGGAAGGTGGTCGAAGGTGAGGGCAAAGGTGCCAGCGTGCGCTTCAGCGACACCGGCAACGTCACCGGCCTGCCGGGGCCGGACCGTTTTGCCCTGTGCCTGGCAGGTGACTGCGCGACCATGGGCGGCAGCAATGACAGCCTGTGGCTGGAGCGTAACCAGCGTGGTGCACCGTTCATCATCAAGCGTACTGGCGACAAGCTGGAGATTTTCCAGGCAGTGAACCGTGCGCAACCGGATGAAATGCCGGAGCTGGCGGCGGGCAAGCGCCAGTGGGTGCTGGAGCAGAACTGAATCCTGCTGCATTTGCACTGAATGCACTGGCCTCTTCGCGGGTAATCACTGTCTTCAGGCCTTGTGATATCCCTGTGGGAGCGGGTTTACCCGCGAAGAGGCCGGTAAATTCAACGCCCTCCTTTCAGGATGGCTGCATACCCTTCCTTGTAGCTTGGGTACACCGGTGCCCAGCCCAGCGCCCGGGCCCGGGCGTTGCTGCAGCGCTTGCTGCCAGTACGCCGTACCCGCTGCTCATCGGACCACTCGGTAACCCCCATGTATGCCCGCAGCCAGGCCACCACGTCGGCCAGGGGCGCCGGGTCGTCATCAACGCCAATGTAGTAGTCGTCCAGCACCTTGCCATCCGCATCGGCCTGCAGCAGAAACGCCAACAGGCTGGCGGCATCTTCGGCATGAATGCGGTTGCCATACAGCGGCGGCTCTTCGGCCACACGGTAACCCTGGCGCACCTGGCTCAACAGCCACTCGCGGCCTGGGCCATAGATGCCGGTCAGGCGCACCACGCTCGCCGGGATACCACTGGCCAGCGCCAGCCGTTCAGCCTCCAGCATCACACGCCCGGAATAACCTTCGGGCTCTGTGGCTGCGCCTTCCTCGACCCACTCGCCGTCCTTCTGCGCATACACGCTGCTGCTGGAGACGAACAACAGGCGACGGGGGCGCTGGCCTCGCTCGGCCAGCCAGGCCAGCACATGGCGCAAGCCATCCACATAAGCCGCCTGGTAACCGGCCTCGTCGTGCTGGCTGGCCGCCACGCAGTACACCAGATAATCCAGCGTGCCCTGTGGCCAGGCTTGCGGGATCGACGGTTCGGCCAGGTCCGCGGCAACCGGTTGAACGCCCGCAGGCAGCTGCCCGACAGCGCGGCGCAAGCCGCTTACCTGCCAGCCTTTACCCAGCATTTGCAGGGCCAGACGCCCACCTACATCACCACAACCCACCACCATCACGGAAAGGTCTGACATCTCTGAACTCCCTAGACCAATTGATCAGCCCACCCACGCTACACGATGGATGGCTAGACCATAGGCGAAAAAAGCAACAAGATTACTTTTGTTAACAAGAATTACTTGCAATAATGGCCGCCAATTTGTTCTCGGCCTACCTCGAGGCCTTGGAGAACGCTCACTTTATTTCTTCATCAGGTCGGGCCAGCATGACACGTATTCAACCTTCCGCTTCGCCAACCCCGTCGCGCGCCTGGCGCGCCATCGCCGCGCTGACACTCAGCCTGGTGCTGGCCCCGGTGGCCATGGCCGATGAGCCAACCGCCAACGCCGCCGCGCCTGCTGCTGCCACTGCCCCGGCCGCACCTGCTGCTGCCCCGGCTGCCGATGCGCAGGCTCCTGCTGCCAACGCTGCTGCTTCACCGGCTGCGGTAGACCCGAACGTTGAGGCCCTGGTTGAAGACACCTCGCTGGGCATGGCCCACGACCTGTCCCCATGGGGCATGTACAAAAACGCCGATATCGTGGTCAAGATCGTCATGATCGGCCTGGCCATCGCCTCCATCATTACCTGGACCATCTGGATCGCCAAAGGCTTCGAGCTGATGGGCGCCAAACGTCGCCTGCGTGGCGAAATCGCCCAGCTGAAGAAATCCACCACCCTGAAAGACGCGAGCGAAGTCTCCAACAAGGAAGGTACCCTGGCCCATACCCTGGTCCACGATGCCCTCGAAGAGATGCGCCTGTCGGCCAACGCCCGCGAAAAAGAAGGTATCAAGGAACGCGTCAGCTTCCGTCTGGAGCGCCTGGTGCACGCCAGCGGCCGCACCATGAGCAGCGGCACCGGCGTGCTCGCCACCATCGGCTCCACCGCGCCCTTCGTCGGTCTGTTCGGTACCGTGTGGGGCATCATGAACAGCTTCATCGGCATCGCCAAGACCCAGACCACCAACCTGGCGGTGGTTGCTCCAGGTATCGCCGAAGCCCTGCTGGCCACCGCCCTGGGCCTGGTCGCTGCAATCCCGGCTGTGGTCATCTACAACGTCTTCGCCCGCTCCATCGCTGGCTACAAGGCCCAGGTGTCCGACGCCTCCGCTCAGGTACTGCTGCTGGTCAGCCGTGACCTGGACCACCAGGGCAGCGAGCGCGCCGCCCCGCACATGGTGAAAGTGGGGTAAGCCATGGGCCTGCATCTCAACGAAGGTGGCGACGACCTCGCCGAAAACCACGAAATCAACGTTACGCCGTTCATCGATGTGATGTTGGTGCTGCTGATCATCTTCATGGTCGCTGCCCCCTTGGCCACGGTCGACATCAAGGTCGACCTGCCGGCTTCAACCGCCAAGCCGGCGCCCAGGCCCGAGAAACCGGTGTTCGTCAGCGTCAAGGCCGACCAGAAGCTGTACGTCGGCGACGATCAGGTTGCGGCGCCCGACCAGCTTGGCCCGATGCTCGACGCCAAGACCAAGGGTGACAAGGAAACCACCATCTTCTTCCAGGCTGACAAAGGCGTGGATTACGGCGACCTGATGGAAGTGATGAACAACATGCGGGCGGCCGGCTACCTCAAGGTCGGTCTGGTAGGTCTCGAGACGGCAGCCAAGAAATGACGAAAACGCGCTCAAACATGGCGCGCTACGGTGGCAGCCTGGCGATCGTGCTGGGCGTGCACGTGGTCGCCGTGCTGCTGACGCTCAACTGGTCGGTGCCTCAGGCCATCGAGCTGCCCCCGGCAGCGATGATGGTGGAGCTGGCACCGTTACCGGAGCCTGCGCCACCACCACCACCGAAAGCGGCTCCGCAGCCACCGGCACCGGTCGAAGAACCGCCGTTGCCCAAGCTGGCGGAAGCACCCAAGCCCAAGATCGCCATCCCCAAGCCGCCCAAGCCGAAGGCCAAGCCCCAGCCGCCGAAGCCCGAGAAAAAGCCTGAGCCGCCTAAGGAAGCGCCACCTACCGAGCAAACGGTAGACGCACCGCCCAGCAATACGCCACCGCAGAAGTCCGCGGCACCGGCGCCGAGCATTGCGTCCAACAGCAACGCCTTGCCAACCTGGCAGAGCGACCTGCTGCGCCACCTGGCCAAGTACAAGCGCTACCCGGAAGACGCGCGCCGTCGCGGCTTGCAAGGCATCAACCGCCTGCGCTTCGTGGTCGACGCCGAAGGCAAGGTCGTGTCGTACTCCATGGCAGGTGGGTCGGGCAGTGCCGCACTTGACCGGGCAACCCTTGAAATGATCCGTCGGGCCGGCACGGTACCCAAGCCGCCACCCGAGTTGCTGAACAATGGCACGATCGAAGTCGTGGCACCGTTCGTCTACTCGCTGGACCGCCGCTAAGACTTTTGCTTCTGTCACAAATCGGCAAGTCTGATAACGTGCGTCTATCGATTGCAGCCGCTATGCTGGGCCCGCAACTTCATGGACGCACGTTATGACCCTCACAGAATTACGCTACATCGTCACACTCGCCCAGGAACAGCATTTCGGCCATGCCGCCGAACGCTGCCATGTGAGCCAGCCGACCCTGTCGGTCGGTGTGAAGAAGCTCGAGGATGAGCTTGGCGTTCTGATCTTCGAGCGCAGCAAAAGCGCGGTACGCCTGACCCCCGTCGGCGAGAGCATTGTCGCCCAGGCACAGAAGGTACTGGAGCAGGCCCAGGGCATCCGCGAGCTGGCCCAGGCCGGCAAGAACCAGCTGACTGCCCCGCTCAAGGTCGGTGCCATCTATACCGTCGGCCCGTACCTGTTCCCGCACCTGATTCCGCAACTGCATCGCGTAGCGCCGCAGATGCCGCTGTACATCGAAGAAAACTTCACCCACGTACTGCGTGAAAAGCTGCGTAACGGCGAGCTGGACGCGGTGATCATCGCCCTGCCGTTCAACGAAGCCGATGTGCTGACCCTGCCGCTGTACGATGAGCCGTTCTGCGCCCTGATGCCCGCCGACCACCCATGGACGGCGAAAAAGACCATCGACACCGCCATGCTCAACGACAAGAGCCTGCTGTTGCTTGGTGAGGGCCACTGCTTCCGCGACCAGGTACTGGAAGCCTGCCCTACCCTGAACAAGGGGGGCGAAGGCGCCAGGCACACCACCGTCGAGTCCAGCTCGCTGGAAACCATCCGCCACATGGTGGCCTCGGGCCTTGGCGTGTCGATCCTGCCGCTGTCGGCGGTGCACAGCCACCACTATGCACCTGGGGTCATCGAAGTTCGCCCACTGACGGCACCGGCACCGTTCCGTACCGTGGCCATCGCCTGGCGCGCCAGCTTCCCGCGGCCAAAGGCCATCGAGATCCTCGCCGACTCGATCCGCCTGTGCTCGGTCGCCAAAGCCCCTGCGGAACAAACGGCCTGAGTCATGAGTGAGCTGTCGAAGGTCCCGGTCACGGTACTCAAGGGCGTTGGCGAGGCCATGGCGGAAAAACTCGCCAAGGTCGGCCTGGAGAACCTGCAGGATGTGCTGTTCCACCTGCCCCTGCGCTACCAGGACCGCACCCGTGTGGTGCCGATCGGCCAATTGCGCCCAGGGCAGGATGCCGTGATCGAGGGCGTGGTCAGCGGCGCCGACGTGACCATGGGCAAGCGACGCAGCCTGGTGGTGCGCCTGGGTGACGGCACCGGCGTGCTGAGCCTGCGCTTTTACCACTTCAGCAACGCGCAGAAGGAAGGCCTGAAACGTGGCACCCACCTGCGCTGCTACGGCGAAGCCCGCCCCGGTGCCTCGGGCCTGGAAATCTACCACCCGGAGTACCGCGCACTGAATGGTGACGAGCCGCCGCCACCGGTGGAACAGACCCTGACGCCGATCTACCCGTCCACCGAAGGCCTCACCCAGCAACGCCTGCGCCTGTTGTGCCAGCAGAGCCTGGGCCTGCTTGGCCCGCGCAGCCTGCCCGACTGGCTGCCTGACGAGCTGGCCCGGGACTACCAATTGGCGCCGCTGGACGATGCCATCCGTTACCTGCACAACCCGCCGGCCGACGCCGACCTTGATGAACTTGCCGAAGGCCAGCACTGGGCCCAGCACCGCCTGGCCTTTGAAGAGCTGCTGACCCACCAGTTGTCGCAGCAACGCCTGCGCGAGAGCCTGCGCAGCCTGCGGGCGCCGGTGCTGCCCAAGGCCACGCGCCTGCAGGCGCAGTACCTGGCAAACCTGGGCTTTCAGCCTACCGGCGCACAGCAGCGCGTGGCCAACGAAATTGCCTACGACCTCAGCCAGCACGAGCCAATGATGCGCCTGGTACAGGGCGATGTCGGTGCCGGCAAGACCGTGGTTGCCGCCCTGGCAGCACTGCAAGGGCTGGAAGCGGGCTATCAGGTGGCACTGATGGCGCCCACCGAGATCCTCGCCGAACAGCACTTCATCACCTTCAAGCGCTGGCTCGAACCGCTGGGCATCGAAGTGGCCTGGCTGGCCGGCAAGCTCAAAGGCAAGGCCCGGGCCAGCGCCCTGGAGCAGATCGCCAACGGTGCGCCCATGGTGGTCGGCACCCACGCGCTGTTCCAGGAAGAAGTGAAGTTCAAGCATCTGGCCCTGGCGATCATCGACGAGCAGCACCGTTTTGGCGTGCAGCAACGCCTGGCCCTGCGCAAGAAAGGCGTGGCAGGCGAATTGTGCCCGCACCAGCTGATCATGACCGCCACCCCTATTCCGCGCACCTTGGCCATGAGCGCCTACGCCGACCTGGACACCTCGGTGCTCGACGAATTACCCCCTGGACGCACGCCGGTAAACACCGTGCTGGTAGCCGACAGCCGCCGCTTTGAGGTGGTCGAACGGGTTCGCGCCGCCTGCGCCGAGGGGCGTCAGGCCTACTGGGTGTGCACCCTGATCGAAGAATCCGAAGAGCTGACCTGCCAGGCCGCCGAAAGCACCTATGAAGAACTCGGCAGCGCCTTGGGCGAATTGCGTGTGGGCCTGATCCACGGCCGCATGAAGCCTGCGGAAAAAGCCGAAATCATGGCCCAGTTCAAGGCCGGCGAATTGCAGCTGCTGGTCGCGACCACGGTCATCGAAGTCGGCGTGGACGTCCCCAACGCCAGCCTGATGATCATCGAAAACCCAGAACGTCTGGGCCTGGCCCAGTTGCACCAGCTGCGCGGCCGGGTTGGCCGGGGCAGTGCCGTCAGCCATTGCGTGCTGTTGTACCACCCGCCACTGTCGCAGATTGGCCGCGAACGCTTAGGGATCATGCGCGAGACCAACGACGGCTTCATCATTGCCGAGAAAGACCTCGAACTGCGTGGCCCCGGCGAAATGCTGGGTACACGCCAAACCGGCCTGCTGCAATTCAAGGTCGCCGACCTGATGCGCGATGCCGACCTGTTACCGGCTGTGCGCGATGCCGCCCAGGCCCTGGTGGCCCGCTGGCCGGACCATGTCAGCCCGCTGCTCGACCGCTGGCTGCGCCATGGCCAGCAATATGGCCAAGTGTGACGCTAGTCCCAGAATGGATCCAGATTTGCTCGCAGGCTGGTTATACTTCGCGTTTAAAAGAATCAGTGGATACGGACCATGACTGAAGTTGCCCTGGACACCGCAACCCCACACGCCCCCTCTGTTATCAGGCTGCTGCTCGACAAGGTCGGCGTCGTCTACCGTGAGGTGGTCGAACACCCGCACCTGCCTGCGGCCTCCCGGGTGCAGGCGGTGCTTCTCGACGACGAGGTCGGCGCACTCATGGTGCTGTTCCCGCAGAGCCAACTGCTGGACCTCAACCGCCTGGCCGAGCTGACCGGGCGCAAGCTCACCGCCGTGTCGGTGCCGCGCCTCAAGCAAATGCTCGACAAGCACCAGCTGAAGGCCCTGCCCGCCATTCCTGCGCTGACCAGCTCACCGTGCCAGTACGAAAAGAGCCTGCTCGACGCCGAGACTGTGTACATCCAGTCTGGCGAAGTCGGCCTGCTGCTAGAGATTGAGCACGCCCACTTCAAGCGCATGCTGGCCAAGGCCAGCGCCAGCAGCTTCGGCCAGGAGGTCGAGGCCATCAGCCCCAACCTCGACCGCCCCCATGACGACACCCTGGAAATCACCAATGCCGTTCAGGCGTTCACCGCCCGACGCATCCAGAAGCGTCTGGAAGAAACCATCGAGATTCCGCCGCTAGCCGATACCGCGCAGAAGATCATCAAGCTGCGAGTAGACCCCAACGCGAGCATCGATGACATCACCGGCGTGGTCGAAACCGACCCGGCGCTGGCGGCGCAGGTAGTCAGCTGGGCGGCGTCGCCCTACTACGCTTCGCCGGGCAAGATCCGCTCGGTGGAAGACGCCATCGTGCGCGTGCTGGGTTTCGACCTGGTGATCAACCTGGCCTTGGGCCTGGCCCTGGGCAAGACCTTGAGCCTGCCAAAAGACCAGCCGCAACAGGCCACACCCTACTGGCAGCAGTCGATCTACACTGCCGCGATCATCGAAGGCCTGACCCGCGCCATGCCTCGGGCAGAACGTCCCGAAGCCGGGCTGACCTACCTGGCCGGGCTGCTGCACAACTTCGGTTACCTGCTGCTGGCGCACGTGTTCCCGCCGCACTTCTCGCTGATTTGCCGCCACCTGGAGGTGAACCCGCACCTGAACCACACCTATGTGGAACAGCACCTGCTAGGCATCAGCCGCGAACAGATCGGTGCCTGGCTGATGAAGCTGTGGGACATGCCCGAAGAGCTGTCGACCGCGCTGCGCTTCCAGCACGACCCGGCGTACGACGGCGAGTATTCGGCGTTCCCCAACCTGGTGTGCCTGGCGACCCGCCTGTTGCGTACACGAGGGATTGGCTCCGGGCCGCAGGAAGAGATTCCTGACGAGTTGCTGGAGCGCCTGGGGATTACCCGGGACAAGGCCGAGGATGTGGTGAACAAGGTGCTCGAGGCCGAGAACCTGCTGCGCGAGCTGGCTTCGCAGTTTCACGCACCGCACTGATATCGCGAGGGGCCGCTTTGCGGCCCAATCGCCGGCAAGCCAGCTCCCACATTGACCGCATTGGCCTCAAACCCTGTGCGGTACCTGTGGAAGCTGGCTTGCCAGCGAATGGGCTGCGCAGCAGCCCCGGCAATTTCAGCCTTTCTTCTTCGGTTTCAGGTATTTCATCAAGCCTTGGAACCACATCACCAGCGCCGGGTTGCCCTTGATCTGGATGTTCTTGTCCTGAATCCCCTGCATGAACGCCAACTGCTTGTTGCCTGCCTGCATCGTGGCGTAGCCGTAGGCAGCGTCCTTGAAGGCGATGGCGAATGCCGGCTGCGGATGTGCGCCGCCCTTGCTGCTTATGCGCTCGTTGTTGACGACGAAGTGCCGGGCAACCTTGCCGTCCAGGGTCTGCATCTGGAACACCAGGTCCTTGCCCTTGAGCTGCTGCTGGAATGCCGGGTTGTTACGGCTGGCCCTGGCCATCAAAAGCCCCATGGCCCAGAGAAGAAAGCGGAACTTCATCGACACGCCTCGATTGAAAAGTGACTAAGTTTCGCACTTTATCCTCTTAACGACCATTTTATGCAAGTTCACAGCAGTTACTGCGTGTAAAGCACAACGGGCGCCATGAAGGCGCCCGTTCGGGATCAACGATTCGTCAGCGGAAGCTTACTTTTTCTTGGCGGCCTTGGTTGGCGCGGCCGGTGGATTGACGCTGTCCTTGAGGTTCTTGCCTGGCTTGAAGGCCACCGTGTTACTGGCTTTGATCTTGACCGGCTCACCGGTTTGCGGGTTTTTGCCGGTACGCGCGCCGCGATGACGTTTTTCGAAGGTGCCGAAACCGACCAGGGTCACCGTGTCCTTGTCCAGGGCACCGGTGATGCTGTCGAGAATCGCGTTCAACACCTGATTGGCCTTTTCCTTGGTCAGATCAGCCTTATCGGCGATGACGGCGGCGAGTTCTGGTTTGCGCATAGTGAAGCCTCTTTGACGGAATTCTTGTTGTTATGCCGTGCTGCCTTTGGGAGCAGCGCTCAAGGCACCGCAGGCTCTAATCTGCGGCAGACGGAAGTGAGAATGGCACGTGCTCAGGGGCCGCGCCAGTATCAGGCCGGCCATTGTGCAGGCAACAACAGGATAAATCCGACAGAACGCCCTCTATTTACGCCATTACCGGTGGCAACTGGCGATTCAGTGCCAGCTTGTCCATGACGGCTGTCCCGGTCAGGGCATAACCCAGCAATTCGCCGTCAGCCCCGTGGCAGAGCACCTTGAGGTCACTGCCCTGCCCCTCCACCTGCCAAGTACCATCGTGCCCCAAGGGCGGCGGCGATACCACCAAAGGGCAGGCCGGGGTCTTGACGGTGATAGGCATCGGCCCGTAGGCCACCGCTGTCGGCTTGCCGGCCAGGGTTTGCGCCAGCGCCCGGGCACAGCTCATCAGCGGCATCACGTAGAGCAGGTTGATGCCATCGACCTCGGCACAATCGCCAAGGGCGAAGATGTTGGCGTGGGATGTACGTAATTCGCGGTCTACGCTGACGCCACGATGGGTCTGCAAGCCGGCCGCGGCGGCCAGGTCGATGCGGGGGCGCAAGCCAATGGCCGAAACGACCAGGTCGCAGGCAATCACGCTGCCATCCGACAGGTGCGCCTCCAGGCCGTGGTCCACCTGGTGCAAGCGGGTCAGCACGGGCCCCAGGTGGAAGCGTACACCCAGGCCTTCGAGCCCGCCCTGCACCGCCGCCGCAGCGGCCGGGTGCAGCAGGGTCGGCATGATCTGTTCGCACGGCGCCACCACGTCGACCTGGAAGCCCCCCAAGCTCATGTCGTTGGCGAATTCGCAGCCGATCAGGCCGGCACCGAGGATCAGCACACGTTGTTTGCCGACGGCGGCAGTACGGAAGCGTGCGTAGTCCTCCAGGTCGTTGATCGGGAACACCAGATGGCTGCCATCGCCTTCTATCGGCACCTGCACGGTCTGCGCCCCCCAGGCCAGCACCAGGTCGCGGTACTCCACAGCCTCTTCGCCGATCCACAGGCGCTTGTGGCCTGGGTCGATGCCGCTGATGCGGGTATGGGTACGAACCTCGGCATTCAGTTGCTCGGCCATGGCACCCGGCTCGGCCATGCACAGGCCGTCGGCGTCTTTCTGCTTGGCAAAGCCCATGGAGAGCATGGGCTTGGAGTAGGAGCGACCATCGTCGGCGGTGATCAGCAGCAGCGGCGTCTGCGCATCGAGCTTGCGAAATTCACGGGCCAGGTTGTAGCCCGCCAGGCCGGTGCCGATGATTACCACAGGGGACGTCATGTCGTGCTTTCCTCGATTAGCCGATGGAGATCATTTCAAAGTCGCTTTTGCCCACGCCACAGTCGGGGCACAGCCAGTCTTCAGGCACATCTTCCCAACGGGTGCCGGGGGCGATGCCGTCGTCGGGCCAGCCTTCGGCTTCGTCGTAGACCAGGCCACAGACAATACATTGCCACTTTTTCATCAGGTCTTTTCCTCGTTAGAACTCAGGCTTTATCTGGCGGGTCTTTGGCCCTGCTTCAGCCATTATGCAAGCAGTCGGGGCAATCATGCTAAGCTCGCCGCCTCATTGGTTGTAACAAGCAGACCGACGTGTCGTACGAATCCCCGCAAGCAGCCGCTGTCGCGTGGCTGCCGTATTCACAGCTGGCGACCGACTTCGACCAGCCTACCCTTGACTGGTTGTTCGACGAGGGTTCGCTGACCCGCCGCCTGACCCACCTGTCCTTTGATCACTTCTCCGTCACCCCGCTGTTCGAGGGCTGGCAACCGCTGCGCGACGATGAATGCCAAGCGCTGGGCATTGCCGCCGGCGCCGAAGGCTGGGTGCGCGAGGTGTACCTGCGCGGCCATGGCCAGCCTTGGGTGTTCGCCCGCAGTGTCGCCAGCCGCAGCGCCCTGGAGCGCGGCGGGCTGGACCTGGAAACCCTCGGCAGCCGCTCGCTGGGCGAGCTGCTGTTCTGCGACCAGGCGTTCATCCGCCACCCGATCGAAGTGTGCAGCTACCCACAGGCGTGGCTGCCGGCCGACGCCGCCCATGCAGCACTTTGGGGGCGCCGCTCGCGCTTTGAACGAGACGGCCTGGACCTGCTGGTGGCAGAAGTGTTCCTGCCGGCCTTGTGGCAAGCGGCCAGGGAGGAAAACCGCTGATGTACATGCAACTGCTGAAGTCACTGAACCGCCTGCACCCACGGGCCTGGGACTTCGTCCAGCTCAGCCGCATGGACCGGCCGATCGGTATCTACCTGCTGCTGTGGCCGACCCTGTCGGCGGTGTGGATTGCCGGCAACGGTGCTCCCACCCTGGCCAACGTGCTGATCTTCGGCCTTGGCGTAGTGCTGATGCGGGCCGCGGGCTGCTGCATCAACGACTTTGCCGACCGCAAGGTGGACGGCCACGTCAAACGCACCGCCGACCGGCCGCGGGCCAGCGGCCGGGTCAAGCCGCGCGAGGCGCTGGCCCTGTTTGCGATCCTGGTCGGGGTAAGCTTCCTGCTGGTGCTATGCACCAACAGCCGCACGGTGTGGCTGTCGTTTGGCGCGGTGGCGCTGGCGTCCTGCTACCCATTCATGAAGCGCTACACCTATTACCCGCAGGTGGTGCTGGGCGCGGCGTATTCCTGGGGCATTCCCATGGCCTTCACCGCCGCAGGGAGCGAGTTGCCGGCCAGCGCCTGGCTGCTGTACATCGCCAACCTGCTGTGGACGGTGGGTTACGACACCTATTACGCCATGGTCGACCGCGATGACGACCTGAAGATTGGCGTAAAGTCGACCGCGATCCTGTTCGGCGAAGCCGACCGGGCGATCATCCTCACCTTGCAGATGCTGTCGCTAGGTTGCCTGTTGCTTGCGGGTAGCCGCTTCGAACTGGGGGGCTGGTTCCACCTGGGGTTGCTGGGTGCGGCGGCGTGCTTTGCGTGGGAGTACTGGTCGACGCGCAAGCTGGACCGCGAGTCGTGCTTCAAAGCGTTTTTGCACAACCACTGGGCGGGGTTGCTGGTGTTCATCGGGGTAGTGCTGGACTACACACTGCGTCAAGGCTGATGGCCCTATCGCCGGCAGGCCAGCTTCCACAGGTACAGCGCTGCCTGCGAGGCTGCACAAAAACCGTGGGAGCTGGCTTGCCGGCCATGGGCCGCACAGCGGCCTCGGCAATATCAAGGCTTGGCGATATGCCAGACGTCTTTCACGCCATCACCGGTCTTGTCACCGGCCTTCGTGTCCTTGATGAAGGTATACAGCGGCTTGCCGTCGTAGGCCCACTGCATTGCACCATCGTCACGCGTTACGTGGGTCCATTTGTCCTTCGGTGCTTCGTCTTCTTTCTTGACCAGCAACGGTGGCCAGTTTTTGGCGCACGCGTCATTGCACATCGACTTGCCGCCCGCATCCTTGTCAAAGGTGTACAGCGTCATGCCGGCATGATCGACCCACATGCCGTCCTTCTCCATGGCATGGTGGGCCGACGCCACCCCCGGGAGCGCCAGCGCAGTGAAAAGGGCCATCCAGCTCAGCGTTTGTCGTGTCATTGGATTCACCATTGTTTCTGGGGGAATTAGGTTCGGGTTGCCGCCGCAGCGGCCCTTTCAAGCCTAGTTCAGTCACGCAATGTCGCCATAACGGCCAACACCCTGTCACACAGCTGCAATAATTCCGTTATCTAATGCGGGCCAAGACACCGAATCCAGGAGAGGTTTTGAGCATGGTTGGCAGGAACATTCTGATCGTCGACGACGAAGCACCCATTCGCGAGATGATCGCCGTTGCCCTGGAAATGGCCGGCTATGACTGCCTGGAAGCGGAAAACTCCCAACAGGCCCACGCGATCATCGTCGACCGCAAACCGGACCTGATCCTGCTCGACTGGATGTTGCCCGGCACCTCTGGCATCGAGCTGGCCCGCCGCCTCAAGCGCGATGAGCTGACCGGCGACATCCCGATCATCATGCTTACCGCCAAGGGTGAAGAGGACAACAAGATCCAGGGCCTTGAAGTGGGCGCTGACGACTACATCACCAAGCCGTTCTCGCCGCGCGAACTGGTAGCGCGCCTGAAAGCCGTGCTGCGTCGCACCGGCCCGAGCGACAGCGAAGCACCGATCGAAGTCGGCGGCCTGCTGCTCGACCCGATCAGCCACCGCGTCACCATCGACGGCAAGCCCGCCGAGATGGGCCCCACCGAATACCGCCTGCTGCAGTTCTTCATGACCCACCAGGAGCGCGCCTACACCCGTGGCCAGCTGCTGGACCAGGTGTGGGGCGGCAACGTCTATGTCGAAGAACGCACCGTCGACGTACACATCCGTCGTCTGCGCAAGGCGCTGGGTGAGGCCTACGAAAATCTGGTACAAACCGTGCGGGGCACTGGCTACCGCTTCTCGACCAAGAGCTGATCGAGTTCAAAAGCGCCAAGCTGCACGTCGTTGTACAAGGACCGTCAATTGAACCAGAACTGGCACGCAACCCTGATTCGCCATCTGTTGTTGCTGATTACCGTCTGCCTGATTGGCGGGCTGGTCAGCGGCTACTATGGCTGGAGCCTGGCCATTGGCCTGGCGCTTTACCTGGGCTGGACCCTCAAGCAGCTGCTGCGCCTGCACGACTGGCTGCGCAACCACCAACCCGATGAAGCACCGCCCGATGGTTACGGCCTATGGGGCGAGGTGTTCGACAGCATCTACCACCTGCAGCGCCGCGACCAGCGCGTGCGTGGCCGCCTGCAGGCAGTGATCGACCGGGTGCAGGAGTCCACCGCCGCGCTGCGCGACGCGGTGATCATGCTCGACAGCGACGGCAACCTGGAGTGGTGGAACCGTGCCGCCGAAACCCTGCTGGGGTTCAAGACCCCGCAGGACGGTGGCCAGCAGGTAACCAACCTGGTGCGCCATCCGCGCTTCAAGGAGTACTTCGAGACGGAGAACTACCTCGAACCGCTGGAAATACCCTCGCCCATCAACGACCGGATGCGCCTGCAGTTGCACATCACCCGCTACGGCAACAACGAACACCTGATGCTGGTGCGCGATGTCACGCGCATTCACCAGCTGGAACAGATGCGCAAGGACTTCGTCGCCAACGTGTCGCACGAATTGCGCACGCCACTGACGGTGATCACGGGGTATCTGGAAACCCTGCTGGACAACGTAGAGGATGTGAACCCGCGCTGGGGCCGCGCCCTGCAGCAGATGAGCCAGCAAGGCTCGCGCATGCAGACGCTGCTCAACGACCTGTTGCTGCTGGCCAAGCTGGAAGCCACCGATTACCCGTCGGACAACCAGCCGGTGGCGGTCGAAGCCCTGCTCGCCGCGATCAAGAACGACGCTCAGGCCCTGTCTGGGCCACGTAACCAGCGCATCACCCTCGAAGCCGCGCCCGGTGTGAAGCTGAAGGGCAGCGAGTCAGAGCTGCGCAGTGCCTTTTCCAACCTGGTGTTCAACGCGGTCAAGTACACCCAGGACGAGGGCAACATCCGCATCCGCTGGTGGGCCGATGCCCAGGGTGCCCACTTGTCGGTGCAGGACTCGGGGGTGGGCATCGACGCCAAGCATTTGCCCCGCCTGACCGAACGCTTCTACCGGGTAGACTCCAGCCGTGCATCGAATACCGGTGGCACAGGGCTGGGGCTGGCGATCGTCAAGCATGTGCTGATGCGCCACCGCGGCAAACTGGACATCAGCAGCGTGCCGGGCCACGGCAGCACCTTTACCTGTCACTTTGCGCCGGCACAACTGGTCAACGAAAAGGCTTGAGATCGGCGCGGCTGCGCAGCCCTTCGCGGGCAGGCCCGCTTCCACACGGACCGCAATAAGCCAGCCACCCTTTGCTTTTACGGCCCCAGCCGCTACATTGGATCCCCTGTGCCAGCAAGAGCTGGCACTTTTTTTCTCCCAATCTCAAGACGGACCCCGTAAAAACTCCATCATGGACCCTTCCCCTGGTATCAGCCTCACCTCGTTATTCGCCGATTTCGGCATGATCATCTTTGCCTTGCTGCTGGTGCTGCTCAATGGCTTCTTCGTTGCCGCCGAGTTCGCCATGGTCAAGCTGCGCGCCACCCGCGTGGAGTCCATCGCCGAACAGCATGGCTGGCGCGGCAATATCCTGCGCAAGGTACACAACCAGCTCGACGCCTACCTGTCAGCGTGCCAGCTGGGCATCACCCTCGCCTCCCTGGGCCTGGGCTGGGTCGGCGAACCGGCCTTTGCCCACTTGCTCGAGCCGCTGCTCGCGTACTTCGGTGTCGACTCGCCCGAACTGATCAAGGGCGTGTCGTTCTTCGTCGCATTCTTTGTCATTTCCTACCTGCACATCGTGGTCGGTGAGCTGGCGCCCAAATCCTGGGCCATCCGCAAGCCCGAGCTGCTGTCGCTGTGGACGGCCGTGCCGCTGTACCTGTTCTACTGGGCGATGTACCCGGCCATCTACCTGCTCAATGCCAGCGCCAACACCATCCTGCGCATTGCCGGCCAGGGCGAACCGGGCCCGCACCACGAACACCACTACAGCCGTGAAGAGCTGAAGCTGATCCTGCACTCCAGCCGTGGCCAGGACCCGAGCGACCAAGGCATGCGTGTGCTCGCCTCGGCCGTGGAAATGGGCGAGCTGGAAGTGGTCGACTGGGCCAACTCGCGTGAAGACATGGTCAGCATCGATGCCAATGCACCGCTGAAGCAGATCCTGGCTTTGATACGTCGCCACAAATTCAGCCGCTACCCGGTGTATGACGCCGAGCGTGAAGAGTTCACCGGGCTGCTGCACATCAAGGACCTGCTGCTGGAGCTTGCCGAACTGGAGCACTTGCCCGAGACCATCGACCTGGACGACCTTGCCCGGCCGCTGGAGCGCGTATCGCGGCACATGCCGCTGTCGCAACTGCTGGAGCAGTTCCGCAAGGGCGGCGCGCACTTCGTGCTGGTGGAGGAAGCCGACGGCAAGGTAATCGGCTACCTGACCATGGAAGACGTGCTGGAAGTGCTGGTGGGCGATATCCAGGACGAACACCGCAAGACCGAGCGCGGCATCCTTGCGTACCAGCCAGGCAAGCTGCTGGTACGCGGTGACACCCCGCTGTTCAAGGTGGAGCGCCTGCTGGGCATCGACCTCGATCACATCGAGGCGGAAACCTTGGCGGGGCTGATCTACGAGACGCTCAAGCGCGTACCGGAAGAAGAGGAAGTGCTGGAGGTCGAAGGGCTGCGCATCATCATCAAGAAGATGAA
>NZ_JBNRIK010000002.1:191404-200511 GCF_053557975.1 Pseudomonas sp. XP2 | reverse complement strand
GGGCTTGTCCCGCGAAAGGGCCGCAAAGCGGCCCCAAAAATCTCAAGGGTTACCCGCAGTAAAGTCGGGCAACCCGCTGATCGGCCGGTCGAACCGGTAAGGTATCGACTCCAGCGCCAACCCCACATTGCGCTGCACCACAAAATGCAGGTGCGGGCCTGTGCTGTTGCCAGTATTGCCCGACTTGGCCAGCATCTGCCCCTGGCGTACCCGCTGCCCCTCCGCCACCACCACCGAACCACGCATCAGGTGCAGATAAACGCCCATGGTGCCGTCCGGGTGCAGGATCCTGACAAAGTTGCCCGAGGGGTTGGGCTCGCGCCCGCTCTGGCTGTTCTGCGTCTTCACCACCACGCCTTCCCGCGCCGCGATGATGGTAGTGCCTTCAGGCATGGCGAAATCCATGGCGTAGCGCCCTTTGGGCCCAAAATGGCTGACACGGCCGTTGGGGCCTTGGGTGACGCGGAACGGCCCGCCGACCCAGGGGAACGCATACCGGAAGCCCTGAGGCCGCTTGCCAGGGTCCCCCATGGCCTGGAGCAGGGTCGAGCGGTAGTTCAGCAGCAGCCCGGGGCGCCCCCTGAGCACGCTGAGCATTTGCGTGGTGCGCGGCGGCAGCAGCCGGCGCACGATACGCGGGGCATCGCCGCCTTGGGCGTTCACCAGGTTGTCCAGGCGTAATTCGACCTCTACCGGCACATGCAGCTCGTTGCGTGCCGAAAAGCTCACGCCGCCGTCGAAGGTTTTCGCGTTCAGCAGCACTTGGCCTTCGAGCGTTTCGACCATGGGCTCGCGCAGCACCAAGGGTTTGGCGCCAGGGCCTGGCCGGTCGGTATAGGACACGACACCGAAATCGTCGGTGATTTTATAGAGCGTCACACCCAGGCTCGACGCCGAGGCCATGAGCAATGCACAGAACAGCAGCAGGCGGGCGGGCATGATAGTGGCTTTTTGACAGTTATGATCTGTCGAAGCCTAGCAGCGCGTTTTGAGGCAGGTATTGCAGTTGGTCGGATGGCTCAGGGCTGCGCGGGCTTTTTGTAGGAGCGGCCTTGTGTCGCGATAGGGCTGCGGCAGCAGCCCCAGGATTTCAGCTTCGCCGCATGAATTGCCGGCTCAGGCGCCGGGTGTGAAGTGTTTCTGCGCGGTGCCGCGGGCAATCAGGCGCGACAGGTAATCAAGCTTCTGGGCGTCCTGGTCAACAAACTTGAAGGTCAACTGCAGCCAGTCGCTGTCGGGCTTGGGCTCCAATGCAGCAACGGCGTGCAGGTAGCCGTTCAGGCGGGCGACTTCGGCGTTCTCGCCCTGCTCCAGGTCCAGCACGGCGCCCTCCAGCACCTGCGGCAGCGCTTCGTTGCGGCGTACCACCAACAGCGCCTCTTTCAGGCTCAGCGCCTTGATCACGCACGGTTGCATGCCGCTGGCCAGGCGCAACTGGCCTTGGCCCCGCCCCGTCGGCGCGGGGGCTGGAGGCGTAGGTGCAGTGACCAATGGCTTGGCAGCCACTGGCGCCGATGGGGGGGCCGTCACCTTGGCTGCCTCTGGCTTGCCACCTGTCAGGGCACTCAAAGAATCGTTGGCGAATGCCGGGTTGGCCCGCGCCGGGCCGATGGCCATCAGGCTGTCGAGCTTACCGATCCTGGTCAGCGCTTTTTTCACCTTGGTCAGCAGTTGTTCATTGGTGAACGGCTTGCCAACAAAGTCGGAAACGCCCGCCTGGATCGCCTGAATGACGTTTTCCTTGTCGCCACGGCTGGTCACCATGATGAACTGCAGGTTCTTCAGCGCTGGCTGCTGACGGCACCAGGTGAGCAATTCCAGGCCGGACATTTCCGGCATTTCCCAGTCACACAGGACCAGGTCGAAGGCTTCCTTGCCCAGCATGGCCATGGCCTTGCGACCATTGATGGCGTCGTCGATGGCCATGCCCGGGAAGGCATTGCGCAGGCACTTGCGGACCAGGTCACGGATAAACGGGGCGTCATCCACGACCAGCACATTCACTTTACTCATCAATACTCCTTCTGAATCCCGACTAGCCTACTGCCAAATAATGGCCATTTGCTACAACCTGGTCACGCCGGGACTTCTTCACATCGTTCGCGGGTGCCTGCCGGCTCCTCGACCGCAAACGAAAACGCCCGGCCAAGGCCGGGCGTCGAAGCTCGGGAGCAACCTTACTTATCGTCAGATTCGCCCGGAACATTAGCCTTTTCGCCGTCGGCGACAGCGGTACCCTGCACTTCTGCCGTCATCCGCTTGAGGCCCATGTGGCGCACGTCGGTGCCGCGCACCAGGTAAATCACCAACTCGGAGATGTTGCGGGCATGGTCACCGATACGCTCCAGCGAGCGCAGCGCCCAGATCACGCTCAGTACCCGCGAGATAGAGCGCGGGTCTTCCATCATGTAGGTCACCAGCTCGCGCAGGGCAGTCTTGTACTCGCGGTCGATGGTCTTGTCGTACTGGGCTACCGACAATGCCAGGTCGGCATCGAAGCGGGCAAAAGCATCAAGCGCATCGCGGACCATGTTGCGCACCTGGTCGCCAATGTGGCGCACCTCGACGTAGCCGCGCGGCGACTCGCCTTCTTCGCACAGCTGGATGGCGCGGCGAGCAATTTTGGTGGCCTCGTCACCAATGCGCTCAAGGTCGATCACCGACTTGGAGATGCTGATGATCAGGCGCAGGTCGGAGGCCGCCGGCTGGCGACGGGCGAGGATGCGCACGCATTCCTCGTCGATGTTGCGCTCCATCTGGTTGATCTGTTCGTCGACTTCGCGCACTTGCTGGGCCAGACCCGAGTCGGCCTCGATCAGCGCTGTAACCGCGTCATTGACTTGTTTTTCCACCAGACCACCCATGGCCAGCAGGTGGCTGCGCACCTCTTCGAGCTCGGCGTTGAACTGCTGGGAAATATGGTGAGTAAGGCTTTCTTTGTTGATCATCGTTCGCTCCGCGAAGAGGCTTCAAGCTTCAAGTAGTTCGTGTCATTCCCTGTGGGAGCGGGCCGCGTGGCTGCTAGCCGTAGCGACCGGTGATGTAGTCTTCGGTCTGCTTCTTCGCCGGGTTGGTGAACAGGGTATCGGTGTCACCGAATTCGACCAGTTTGCCCATGTACATGAATGCGGTGTAGTCCGAAACCCGGGCCGCCTGCTGCATGTTGTGGGTCACGATGACGATGGTGTACTTGGCTTTCAATTCGTAGATCAGTTCTTCGACCTTCAGGGTCGAGATCGGGTCCAGTGCCGAGCACGGTTCGTCGAGCAACAGCACTTCCGGCTCCACGGCAATGGTGCGGGCGATGACCAGACGCTGCTGCTGGCCACCGGAAAGGCCTAGCGCCGACTCGTGCAGGCGGTCCTTGACCTCGTCCCACAGGGCCGCGCCCTTGAGCGCCCACTCCACGGCTTCGTCAAGCACACGCTTTTTGTTGATGCCCTGGATACGCAGGCCGTAGACCACGTTCTCGTAGATGGTCTTGGGGAACGGGTTGGGCTTCTGGAACACCATGCCCACACGGCGGCGCAGCTCGGCCACGTCTTCGCCCTTGCGGTAAATGTTGTTGCCGTACAGGTTGATGGCGCCTTCCACACGGCAGCCATCAACCAGGTCGTTCATCCGGTTGAAGGTGCGCAGCAGGGTCGACTTGCCGCAGCCGGAGGGGCCGATGAAGGCGGTTACGCGCTGCTTGGGAATGTTCATGCTGACGTCGAACAGCGCCTGCTTGTCGCCGTAGAACAGGCTCAGGCCCGGCACTTCGATGGCCACGGTTTCTTCGGCCAGGTGCAGGCTCTGCTTGTTGCGGCCCAGGGCAGACATGTCGATGCCGTGGGTATGAGAATCTTGCTGCATGGTCAACTCCATACGCTGTCAATTCGTTTCAAAGGGCCGCCCGGCTCACCGGGGGCACGCTTGCAATCAGGCTCAGCTGTCCAGCGCCTTGTACTTCTCGCGCAGGTGGTTGCGGATCCACACGGCCGACAGGTTGAGGGAAGCGATCACCAGCACCAGCAACAGTGCCGTGGCGTACACCAGCGGCCGCGCGGCCTCGACGTTCGGGCTCTGGAAGCCGACGTCATAGATGTGGAAGCCCAAGTGCATGATCTTCTGGTCCAGGTGCAGGTAGGGGTAGTTCCCGTCCACTGGCAGCGACGGCGCCAGCTTCACCACACCCACCAGCATCAGCGGCGCCACTTCACCGGCAGCGCGGGCCACGGCGAGGATCATGCCGGTCATCATGGCCGGGCTTGCCATGGGCAAGACGATCTTCCACAGCGTCTCGGCCTTGGTCGCGCCCAAGGCCAGCGAGCCCTCGCGCACGGTACGCGGAATACGCGCCAAACCTTCTTCGGTGGCCACGATCACCACCGGAACAGCCAGCAGTGCCAGGGTCAACGATGCCCACAGCAGGCCGGGGGTACCCAAGGTCGGCGCCGGCAGGGCTTCGGGGAAGAACAAGCGGTCTATCGAGCCACCCAGCACGTAGACGAAGAAGCCCAGGCCGAACACACCGTAGACGATCGCCGGCACGCCAGCCAGGTTGTTCACTGCAATACGGATCAGGCGGGTCACCGGACCTTGCCGTGCGTATTCGCGCAGGTACACAGCGGCCAGCACGCCGAACGGGGTGACGATTACGGCCATGATCAGGGTCATCATCACGGTACCGAAAATGGCCGGGAAGATACCGCCTTCGGTGTTGGCCTCACGCGGGTCATCGCTGAGGAACTCCCAGACTTTGGCAAAGTAAGTACCCAGCTTGTTGAAACCGGACATGCCGTTCGGCTGGATGGCGTGCACCACCTTGCTCAGGTTGATCTCCACTTCACGGCCGTTGGCGTCGCGGGCCACCAGGCTGTCGCGGGCGAACGCCTGGTGCAGGCCGCTCAAGCGGTCTTCGATGGCTTTGTAGCGGCTGTTCAGCTCGGCGCGGTCGGCGTCCATGTCGGCCTGGGCGGCGGCGTCCAGCTTGCCGTCCAGTTCCAGCTTGCGGGCCTGCAGGCGCAGGCGCTCAAGGCCATGGTTGATGGCACCGATGTCCTTCTTCTCCAACTGCTGCAGCTCACCGTTGAGCTGGTTGGCGCGCTTTAGGCGGGCCTGCAGTTCGTGCCACGCAGCAGGGCCTTCGGCAACTACGCGGCCCTCTTCCTTGACGCTGACCAGGTAGCCATAGAAGTTGCCCCACTCGCGGCGCTCCAGGGCGATCAGGTCGGCCGGGCGCTGTTCATCGACCAGCCAGTCGCCGACCACCCAGGTGAAGTCGCTGCCGTTGAGGTCGCGGTTACCCACCTTCATCAGCTCGCGGGTCATGAACTCCGGGCCCTGGTCCGGTACCGGCAGGCCGGCCCCCTTCAGGCGGGCACGGGGTACCTCTTCCTTTTGCACCACTTCGCCGATGACGACATGGTCAGCCTGGCCCGGCACCTTGTAGGTGGCCTGGACAAGATCGGCCGGCCAGAAGTGGCCCAGGCCGCGCACGGCAATCACCGCCAGCAGGCCGACGGTCATGATCACCGCCATGGCCACGGCGCCGCCGCTCATCCAGACGCCAGGGGCGCCGCTCTTGAACCAGCCTTTGAGGGAATCCTTTTTCACGGATCGCTACCTTTCTATCAAAGCGACGAGTATTTCTTGCGCAGACGCTGGCGAATCAGCTCGGCCAAGGTGTTCATGACGAACGTGAACATCAGCAGCACCAGGGCGGCCAGGAACAGCACGCGATAGTGGCTGCCACCGACTTCCGATTCCGGCATTTCCACGGCCACGTTGGCGGCCAGGGTGCGCATGCCCTCGAACAGGTTCATCTCCATCACCGGGGTGTTGCCGGTGGCCATCAGCACGATCATGGTCTCACCCACCGCACGGCCCATGCCGATCATCAGCGCCGAGAAGATACCCGGGCTGGCGGTGAGGATGACCACGCGGGTCAGGGTCTGCCAAGGCGTCGCACCCAGGGCCAAAGAGCCCAGGGTCAGGCTGCGCGGCACGCTGAATACGGCATCCTCGGCAATGGAGTAGATGTTCGGGATGACCGCAAAGCCCATGGCGATACCCACTACCAGGGCGTTGCGCTGGTCGTAGGTGATGCCCAGGTCGTTGGTGATCCATAGGCGCATGTCACCGCCGAAGAACCAGTTTTCCAGGTGCGGGCTCATGGTCAGGGCGAACCAGCCGGTGAACAGGATGACCGGTATCAGGATCGCAGCTTCCCAACCATCCGGCACACGCAGGCGGATCGACTCCGGCAGGCGGCTCCAGGTGAAGCCGGCCAGCAGGATGCCGAACGGCATCAGCAGGAACAGGCTGAACACGCCAGGCAGGTGGCCTTCGAGGTACGGCGCCAGGAACAGGCCGGCGAAGAAGCCGAGGATTACCGTCGGCATGGCTTCCATCAGCTCGATCACCGGTTTGACCTTGCGGCGCATGCCCGGGGCCATGAAGTAGGCGGTGTAGATGGCGGCGGCAATGGCCAGCGGGGCGGCCAGGATCATCGCGTAGAACGCGGCCTTCAGCGTACCGAAGGTCAGCGGCGAGAGGCTCAGCTTGGGCTCGAAGTCAGTATTGGAAGCAGTCGATTGCCAGACGTATTTCGGCTCGTCGTAGTTCTCGTACCACACCTTGCCCCACAGTGCGCTGAAGGAAACTTCAGGGTGCGGGTTGCGCAGGCTCAGCGGCAGCAGCTTGCCGCCCTCTTCGATGATGATACGGTTGGCGCGCGGCGACAGGGCCAAGGTGCCCGGGCCTTCGGCAGCAGGCTCCACCAGCAGGGTGCGGTGCGCCGTGCTGTGGAACACGCCCAGCTTGCCGTCAGCGTCCAGGGCGATGAAGCCTTTGCGGCGCTCTTCGGCGTCGATCTGCACCACCGGGGCCTTGCCCATCTGGAAGGTACGGATCTGCTTGAAGCGCGACTCGCCGTCGGGGTCACGGGCCATGAACCATTGGGCCAGGCCACCTTTGGAATCACCAATGATCAGCGAAATGCCGCCGACCAACTGGGCGCTGGCGGTAATTTCAGTGTCAGCGCTTTCGGCCAGTTTGTAGCGGCCGTTGAGGCTCTTGTCACGCAGGCTGAACACGTCGGCGGTGGCGCGGCCGTTGATCACGTAGAGCCACTGCTGCCGGGGGTCGATGAAGATGTTCTTCACCGCTTCTGTCATCTGCGGCAGCACGATACGGTTCTGCTCGGTGGTGACCTCTTCGGTCATCATGTTTTCGGTGCGCGTCAGCTGGAGCACCTGCAGATGCGCGCCGGTGGACCCGGCCAGTACCAGGGTGTCGCCATTGACGTTGACGTTGACGTGCTCCAGCGCACGGCCCTGTTCGTCGAGCACGAACGGCTGCTCGCCGTACGGGTAGTCGATGCCGGGGGTGATGGTTTTCTTGTTGTCCGGGTAGGTGATCTTGTAGGTGTGGTGGAACACCAGCGCCTGACCATTGGACAAACCCAGCACCACCAGCGGGCTGCCCGGCTGGTCGCTACTGATCGACGTGACCTGGGCGTCTGACGGCACGGGCAGGTCGACCCGCTTGAGCTCGTTACCCGTTTTGGTATCGAAGAACAATGCCTGGCCCTTGTCCGAAACCCGCATCCCCACAAGGTTCTGTTCTTCAAGCGCAATCATCAGCGGCTTGCCGGCATCCTGCTGTAGCCAGGCCGGCGCCAAGGCTTGCTTACGGGTCAGCTCGGCGCCCTGGAACAGTGGCAACACCACATAGGCCAGGTAGAAGAAGATCAGGGTGATTGCCGCCAACACGGCAAGCCCGCCCACCAGGACGTACCAGCGGGTCAGGCGGTCCTTGAGCGCACGCATGCGGCGCTTGCGTTGCAACTCGGGCGTATTGAAATCAATGCGCACGGGCTGGGAGTTTTGGGTCATGTTGGAATTGGCCAGATCATTCATGCGCACACCCTAGCGGTCCCGTGTGACAAAAACATTACAAAGTGGTGACGCGCGAAAGCCCGCCGCACAGTGAACCTGGCTTCGGACTGGAAATTCGTGGAAGAGGCCGGGCATCAGCACCGGCCCCCTCTTCAGTTACTTACTTCTTTGCGACGTTACCGGCGTGGGACAGGCCCAGGTCAGCCAGGGTCTTGTCGACGACTTTGGCCGGCAGCGGGATGTAGCCATCTTTCACCACGACCTGCTGGCCAGCTTGCGACAGTACCAGCTTGACGAACTCGGCTTCCAGCGGCGCCAAAGGCTTGTTCGGGGCCTTGTTGACGTACACGTACAGGAAGCGCGACAGCGGGTAGGTGCCGTTCAGGGCATTGGCTTCGTTGTCTTCAACGAACTCGCCGCCTTCTTTCTTGGCCAGGGCTACGGTCTTGACGCTGGCGGTCTTGTAGCCGATACCCGAGTAGCCGATGCCGTTCAGCGAGGAGCTGATCGACTGCACGACCGACGCCGAGCCAGGCTGTTCGTTCACGTTAGGCTTGAAGTCGCCTTTGCACAGGGCTTCTTCCTTGAAGTAACCGTAGGTGCCCGATACCGAGTTGCGGCCGAACAGCTGGATTGGCTTGTTGGCCAGGTCACCGGTCACACCAACGTCGCCCCAGGTCTTGATATCAGCCTTGCCACCGCACAGGCGGGTGGAGGAGAAGATGGCGTCGACCTGGGCCATGGTCAGGCCTTTGATCGGGTTGTCCTTGTGCACGAACACGGCCAGGGCGTCGACGGCAACCGGGATGGCGGTAGGCTTGTAGCCGTACTTCTGCTCGAAGGCCTGCAGCTCGACGTCCTTCATCTTGCGGCTCATCGGGCCGAGGTTGGCGGTGCCTTCGGTCAGCGCGGGTGGCGCGGTGGAAGAGCCGGCAGCCTGGATCTGGATGTTTACGTTCGGATATTCCTTCTTGTAGGCCTCGGCCCACAGGGTCATAAGGTTCGCGAGGGTATCGGAACCGACGCTGGAGAGGTTGCCCGAAACACCGGTGGTTTTGGTGTAGGTCGGGATTGCAGGATCGACAGCGGCTACCGCGTTGGCGGTTGCAACGCCAGCGGCGGCAAAGGTAAGGGCCGCCATCAAACGCTTCAGTTTCATGCCTTGCTCCTAGCAGGAATATTGGGGTGTTGGATGGAACGGGCCCAAGTATCGGCAGGCCGCAT
>NZ_JBNRIK010000002.1:181814-191294 GCF_053557975.1 Pseudomonas sp. XP2 | reverse complement strand
CCCACAGGGGTTGTGCTGAGCCCTGTGGGAGCGGGCGTGCCCGCGAAGAGGCCAGCAGCCCCGAAACAGATCAGCGCTTGTTGGCGAGCAGGTACAGGCCTACGGCCAGACCCACGGCGCACAGGCCTGCTACATAATAGGCAGGCGCCATCGGGCTTACTTTCAGCAGCGCGGTCACCACCATTGGCGTCAAGCCACCGAAAATCGCGTAGGCCACGTTGTACGAGAACGACAGCCCACTGAAGCGCACCGCCGCCGGGAATGCCTTGACCATCACATAAGGCACCGCGCCGATCACACCCACGCACAGGCCGGTCAGCGCATACAGCGGGAACAGCAGCTCGGGCCGGGTTGGCAGGCTATGGTAGAAGGTCCAGGAACTGGCCAGCAGCAGCAGGCTGCCGATCACGAACACCCGCCCCGCCCCAAAGCGGTCGGCCAGGCTGCCGGCGCCGATGCAGCCAAAGCTGAGCAGCACGATGGCCATGCTGTTGGCCTTGAGCGAGTCGATCGGGCTGATGTGGTAGAAGCTCTGCAGCAGCGCAGGGGTCATCAGGATAACCACCACGATACCGGCCGACAGCATCCAGGTCAGCAGCATCGACAGGATGATCGGGCCGCGGTGGTCGCGCAGCACGGCGCGCAGCGGCAGCTCCTCGGCCAGCGCCTTGCGTTGCTGCATTTCGGCAAACACCGGGGTTTCGTGCAGCCAGCGGCGCAGGTACACCGAGAACAGGCCGAACACACCGCCGAGCAGGAACGGGATACGCCAGGCGTAATCGGCCACTTCGTCGGCGCTGTACACGCTGTTGATCAAGGTCGCCACCAGCGAGCCCAGCAGAATGCCCGCCGTCAGGCCTGCGGTCAGGGTACCGCATGCGTAGCCGGTGTTGCGCGCCGGTACGTGCTCAGAGACGAACACCCAGGCGCCCGGCACCTCGCCACCAATCGCCGCGCCCTGGATCACCCGCATCAGCAGCAGCAGGATCGGCGCCCACATGCCGATTTGTGCGTATGTTGGCAGCAGGCCCATGATCAGGGTCGGCAGGGCCATCATGAAGATGCTCAGGGTAAACATCTTCTTGCGTCCAAGCAGGTCACCAAAGTGGGCCATGATGATGCCCCCCAGCGGCCGCGCCAGGTAGCCAGCGGCGAAGATGCCGAACGTTTGCATCAGGCGCAGCCACTCGGGCATGTCGGCCGGGAAGAACAGCTTGCCAACCACCGTGGCGAAGAACACGAAGATGATGAAGTCGTAGAACTCCAGTGCGCCACCCAGGGCGGACAGCGAGAGTGTTTTGTAGTCACTGCGGGTCAGCGGCCGCGGAGGCTGCTCGATACTGCTCGGCACGGAAGTCATCGATCGTTGTTCTCTTGTAGGGCATGCAGGCCGCTTGGCACGCGGCTTCTGGATTGGGAGACAGGCGAAGATAGCAAATTGCCGAGCCGCGCCGAAAGCGATACAAAATCCATACAGATATTCATGAATGCGCGGTCGTCGCTGGCAGTTATGCCCTATATACTGCTGATTCGTAGGAAAAGGTTGTTGCCCGCGTGGGATGTTGTGCGAAAACGCCGGTCTTTATGTCAGACGGTTTCGCAGAGTTTCCCTACGGCCGTCCAGCGAAACGAAATCGGCGTAGTATGTTTCAAGCTGAATCGTTTACCCGGCCTTCGCGCCACACCAACGAAAAGCGTCACGGGTCAGAGGCCCCATCGCATGATTGAGCTCGAACAAGAAGATCCAATCCCGCAAGGCGACCTGGCCTTGCAAATCACCGCACTCCCGCGCGAAACCAACGGGTTTGGCGACATCTTCGGCGGCTGGCTGGTTGCCCAGATGGACTTGGCCGGCACCGCCATGGCCAGCCGCGTCGCCGGTGGCCGCGTGGCGACCGTGGCCATTGAACGCATGGCCTTCCTGGTACCCGTCGCAGTGGGCGCACAGCTGTCGTTCTATACCCAGACCCTGGAAATCGGCCGCAGCTCGATTCAGATGATGGTCGAAGTGTGGAGCGACGACCCGCTGTCCAGTGAATGGCGCAAGGTTACCGAAGCGGCATTCGTCTTCGTCGCCATCGACGGCAGTGGCCGCACCCGTTCCGTGCCTCGTCGCTGAGCCACGCGGGCGGTAAACTCATTGCATGTGCCCGGGTCCAAGGCCCACTGGCTATCAATGAGATGAACGCAATGGCTACCTTTCAGGTCGTAACCGAGCAACATGGCGAACTCAATTGCTGGCGTATCAGCAGCGATCGCGCCGAACTCCTGATCGCCCAGCAGGGCGCACAGATCCTCAGCTACCAGCGGGTCGGCGAGCCGCCGCTGCTGTGGCTGAGCGACCAGGCCATCTTCCGCCACGGCAAGTCGGTACGCGCCGGTGTGCCGGTGTGCTGGCCGTGGTTCGGCAACCTGCAGCGCAACCCCCAGGCCGTTCAGGCCATGTACCACGGCGAGCAGGCGCCTGCTCACGGGCTTGCGCGCTCGCGTGACTGGCAGCTGCTGGGTATCGAGGAAGCGGGCAACGGCCTGCGCATTGAATTCCAATTGCCTGAAGCGCAGGGCGATCTACCCGGCTGGCCTCATGAGGTCGAGCTGAAGCTGGTGGTGGAGCTGGATGAGGCGCTAAAGCTGAACCTGACCAGCCGCAATATGGGCAATACCCCCGTTACCATCAGCCAGGCCTTGCACAGCTACTTCGCGGTCAGCGATGTGCGCCAGGCGCGGGTCGAAGGCGTCGAGGGCCTGGGCTATATCGAAACCCTTGCCGACTGGGAACAGCGGGAGCAGCAGGGCGCACTGGCGTTTGCCGGGGAAACTGACCGGATCTACCTCGCTACCCCACAGACCCTGAGCATTGTCGACCCGCACTGGAACCGGCGGATTACCTTGACCAGCAGTGGCTCGCGCTCGGCGGTGATCTGGAACCCCTGGACCGAGCGGGCCAAGGAGCTGGCGGACATGGCTGATGATGGCTGGCAGCGGATGCTGTGCATCGAGACAGCGAATGTGTGGAATGATCTGGTGGAATTGAAGCCTGGGGCGAGTCATTCGCTGGGTGTACAGATCGGTTGTGAAATGATCTGAGGCCTGCAATGTTTTTGCCGGCCTCTTCGCGGGCTTGCCCGCGAAGAGGCCGGGCCAGGTATCAGAGGTCTGCGTCTTCCACCACCCTCACCTTCCCCGCATCCAGCGCATAGGCCGCATCGGCCAGGTCATTGCTGACCTTTTCCACCTTCAGCTTGCCGCTGACCCACAGCGGTGTGTAGATGTCATCGATCTTCAACCCTTTCGGGTAGCGCACCAGCACCAGCTGGTTCGGCGGCGGTGGCGGCACATGGATGCACGCGCCCGGGTACGGCACCAGGAAGAACAGCGTGCTGTTGCCCTTGGCATCGCTTTCCAGCGGCACCGGGTAGCCACCCAGGCGAATGTCCTTGCCGTTCATGGCAGCCACGGTCTTGGTCGAATACATCACCGCTGGCAGGCCCTTGCTCTGCTTGAGCCCACCCTTGTCGGTAAAGGTGCCCATGGCTTCCGGCGAGTTGTGATCGATTTCGGGCATTTGCTCGAGCGCTTTCTGGTCCGACTTGGGCATAAGCTCCAGCCAGTCGGTTTCAGGCAGTTCGGCATGGGCCAGGGTACTGGCCAACAACAGGGGGACGAGAAAAAAGGCTCGCATGGCAATGCTCGGCAACTCGAATGAATTGCCGGGCATTTTAACCAGTATTCAGCGTTTCTTGATGAATCCGTAGATCACCAGAAGGACCACGGCACCGACCAGCGCGCCAAAGAAGCCCGCCGCCTGACCGGCCTGGTAGATGCCCAGTGCCTGGCCGCCATAGGTCGCCAGCAAGGAGCCGGCAATACCCAGCAGGATGGTCATGATCCAGCCCATGCTGTCGTCGCCCGGCTTGATGAAGCGGGCCAGCAGGCCGACGATGAGGCCGATAAAAATGGTTCCAATGATGCCCATGGCAATCCCTCTGCAGTGAATATGGAGCAAGCCAAAGCCTAGACGGGCTTTGGCTTGTTGCCATGTTCAGAGGGCAAGCCGCTTGCAGAAGTTCGATTTGTAGCCCGATCAGTTGCTGATCAGAGCCTCTACTTCGGCAATCTTGCGCTCAAGGGTGGCCATGTTATGGCAGCGCAACGTGGCGTGGCCAACCTTGCGGCCGACCTTGAAGGCCTTGCCGTAGTGGTGCAGGTGGCAGTCGCCGATGGCGACGACCTTGTCCACGGCCGGCACTTCACCGATGAAGTTGAGCATTGCGCTCTCGCCCACCTTGGCCGTCGAGCCCAGCGGCAGGCCAGCGACGGCGCGCAGGTGGTTCTCGAACTGGCTGCACTCGGCGCCTTCGATGGTCCAGTGCCCGGAGTTGTGCACGCGCGGGGCGATTTCGTTGGCCTTCAGGCCACCGTCAACTTCGAAGAACTCGAAGGCCATGACGCCAACGTAGTCCAGCTTCTGCAGCACACGGCCAACGTAGTCTTCGGCCAATGCCTGCAGCGGGTGCGCCTGGCTGGCCACCGACAGGCGCAGGATGCCGCTTTCGTGGGTGTTGTGCACCAGCGGGTAGAAGCGGGTTTCGCCATCACGGGCACGCACGGCCACCAGCGACACTTCGCCAGTGAACGGCACGAAGCCTTCCAGCAGGCACGGCACGCTACCCAGCTCGACGAAGGTGCCTACCACGTCTTCTGGCGTGCGCAGCACCTTCTGACCCTTGCCGTCGTAGCCCAGGGTGCGGGTTTTCAGCACGGCAGGCAGGCCGATGCTGGCCACTGCGGCGTCCAGGTCTGCCTGGGAAAGGATGTCGGCGAAGGCCGGGGTAGGAATACCCAGGTCGCGGAACATGCTCTTTTCGAACAAGCGGTCACGGGCGATGCGCAGCGCTTCGGCACTGGGGTAGACCGGCACGAACTGCGAGAGGAAAGCCACGGTCTCGGCCGGTACGCTTTCGAACTCGAAGGTGACCAGGTCGACTTCGTCGGCCAGCTGGCGCAGGTGGTCCTGGTCGCCATAGTCGGCACGTAGATGCTCGCCCAACGGCGCGGCACAGGCGTCCGGTGCCGGGTCGAGGAAGGCGAAGTTCATGCCCAGCGGGGTACCCGCCAGGGCCAGCATGCGGCCCAGCTGGCCGCCACCGATTACACCGATCTTCATGGGTTGAGCCTCAAGCCTGGCGCGGGTCTGGGTTGTCCAGCACAGTGTCGGTCTGTTCCGTGCGGAACTGCTTCAGTGCCGCGTGGTACTGCGGGTACTTGGCGCCCAGGATGCTGGCCGACAGCAGCGCAGCGTTGATCGCACCGGCGCGGCCGATGGCCAGCGTGGCAACCGGCACGCCGGCTGGCATCTGCACGATCGACAGCAGCGAATCGACGCCCGACAGCATCGACGACTGCACCGGCACACCCAGCACTGGCAGGTGGGTCTTGGCGGCGCACATGCCTGGCAGGTGGGCTGCGCCACCGGCACCGGCGATGATCACCTCGATGCCGCGGCCTTCGGCCTCCTCGGCATACTGGAACAGCAGATCCGGGGTGCGGTGGGCAGAAACCACCTTCACTTCGTAAGGAATGCCGAGTTTTTCCAGCATATCGGCGGTGTGGCTAAGGGTGGACCAATCGGACTTGGAGCCCATGATCACGCCAACCAGTGCACTCATCGTCGAGCCTCTTCGCTTGTGCGCCCGCGGGCGCGTCAAAAAACAACAAGCCACGCGGGACGACCGGCGTGGCTTGTTTGCTGATCAGGACCGGACGCATCCGGTCGAAAGGCCGCGCAGTATACCGTAAGGTGGTGCGTTTAAGGCACCCCGGCGACCAACTGTCGGGCCTTATTTTTCGGGGCTTTGGCTGACTTTTGGGTCAACCGCCGCCGCACCCTCGAGCTTGCGCCACAACAGCCTGACGTTGGCCTTGCGCACCAGGGCGCAGCGGTACAGGCGTATTTCCAGTGGCACATGCCACTGGCTGCCGCCGCAGACGGCCAGTTCGCCGCGCTCCAGCTCGCCACGCATCGACAGGCGCGGTACCCAGGCGATACCCATACCCTCCAGCGCCATGCTCTTGAGGCTGTCGGCCATGGCGGTTTCATAGACGGTGGTATAGCGCAGGTTGCGCTGGCGCAGCAGCAAATTGACCGAGCGGCCCAGAAATGCGCCAGCGGTATAGGCCAGCAACGGCACACTGCCCTCACCTTCCAGGTCGAACAACGGCTTGCCCTCGGCATCCACGGCACACACCGGCAACATTTCGGTGGTGCCCATGTGCAGTGAGGGGAAGATCTCGGCATCCATCTGCAGGGCCGCGTCCGGGTCATAGAAAGCCAGCATCAGGTCGCAGCCACCTTCGCGTAATGCATGCACGGCATCTCCGACGTTAGTCGCAACCAGGCGAGTGGCGATGTTCAAACCGTCGTTGCGCAACTGAGCAACCCAACGGGGGAAAAAACCCGACGCCAGGGAGTGTGCCGCAGCCACCTGCACCACCTCGCCCTGCCCGCCCTCAAGATGATGCAAATGGCGCAGAATTTCGCTCAACTGGTCGACAACCGTGCGTGCCGTGACCAGAAACAGCTGGCCGGCTTCAGTCAGTTCGATGGGCGTGCGGGAACGGTTCACCAGTTGCAGGCCCAATGCCGCTTCCAGGCTGCGAATGCGCCGGCTGAAGGCCGGTTGGGTGACAAAACGCCGCTCTGCCGCCTGTGAAAAACTGCGGGTAGCGGCGAGCGCGCTGAAATCTTCCAGCCATTTGCTTTCAAGGTTCACGAAGCACATCTCCCGGCGTGCACCAAAATGGAACACGCTCGAATGTCAATTGGCGTCACATGAAACACTATGCCGTTTGTGCATAGGTTAGCGTGCAACAGCATTGGCCGCAAAATCACCTTAAGGCCTAGGATTGGCGCCATTCCGGCATGTGCCGGGTCAACATCGAGATGATATACATCATGTCCTCCGCTGCATCGTTCCGCGTCGAAAAAGATCTGTTGGGTACCCTTGAAGTTCCTGCTGATGCCTACTACGGCATCCAGACACTGCGCGCTGCCAACAACTTCCACCTCTCCGGCGTTCCACTGTCGCACTACCCGAAACTGGTAGTCGGCCTGGCGATGGTCAAGCAGGCAGCTGCTGACGCGAACCGTGAGCTGGGGCACCTGAGCGATGCCAAGCACGCTGCGATCAGCGCAGCCTGCGCACGACTGATCAAGGGCGACTACCACGAACAGTTCGTGGTGGACATGATTCAAGGCGGTGCTGGTACTTCTACCAACATGAACGCCAACGAAGTCATCGCCAACATCGCGCTGGAGGCCATGGGTCACCAGAAGGGTGAGTACCAGTACCTGCACCCGAACAACGATGTGAACATGGCGCAGTCGACCAACGACGCCTACCCGACCGCTATCCGTCTGGGCCTGCTGCTGGGTCACGATGCCCTGCTGGCCAGCCTCGACAGCCTGATCCAGGCCTTCGCAGCCAAAGGTAAAGAGTTCGACCACGTACTGAAGATGGGCCGTACCCAGCTGCAGGACGCCGTGCCGATGACCCTGGGCCAGGAATTCCGCGCCTTCGCCACCACCATGACCGAAGACCTCAACCGTCTGCGTTCGCTGGCGCCTGAGCTGCTGACCGAAATCAACCTGGGTGGTACTGCCATCGGTACCGGCATCAACGCCGACCCGGGCTACCAGATGCTCGCGGTGCAACGCCTGGCAATCATCAGCGGTCAGCCGCTGGTACCGGCTGCCGACCTGATCGAAGCCACCTCCGACATGGGCGCCTTCGTGCTGTTCTCCGGCATGCTCAAGCGTACTGCCGTCAAGCTGTCGAAGATCTGCAACGACCTGCGCCTGCTGTCCAGCGGCCCTCGCACCGGCATCAACGAAATCAACCTGCCAGCGCGTCAGCCAGGCAGCTCGATCATGCCAGGCAAGGTCAACCCGGTTATCCCGGAAGCCGTTAACCAGGTGGCCTTCGCCATCATGGGCAACGACCTGGCCCTGACCGTCGCCGCCGAAGGTGGCCAACTGCAGCTGAACGTGATGGAACCGCTGATCGCCTACAAGATCTTCGACTCGATCCGCCTGCTGCAACGCGCCATGGACATGCTGCGCGAGCACTGCATCGTCGGCATCACTGCCAACGAACAGCGCTGCCGTGAACTGGTTGAGCACTCGATCGGCCTGGTCACCGCCCTGAACCCGTACATCGGCTACGAAAACGCCACCCGTATCGCCCGCGTTGCCCTGGAAACCGGCCGCGGCGTGCTGGAACTGGTGCGCGAAGAGAAGCTGCTGGACGAAGAGATGCTGAACGACATCCTGCGTCCGGAAAACATGATCGCTCCACGTCTGGTTCCGCTGAAGGCGTAACCCGACCGCTGCAAACAGTCTCACCAGGTTAAGGGACTAGACACCTCTCAACCTTTCAAGGCCCGAGCCAATGCTTCGGGCCTTTTTTTGTCTGATGGATTTGCCCGAACGCCCGGATATCGGCACACAACTTGCTCCATAATGCGTCCCAGCCCCACGGGATTACCCAGCATGCTGCACAGCCATCTGACTACCCTCAACGCCGTTTCGCTGATCCTCAACGTCTTTCAGGCAGAAGGTTGCGAGGCTTCGGCGCTGCTGGCCGGCAGCGGCATTGGCCCGGCAGACCTGGGGCACGCGGATGCGCGCATCACCACCCAGCAGGAATTGCAGGTGTGCGCCAACGCCGTGGCCCGGCGCGAGGACATCGGCCTGGAACTGGGCCGGCGCATGCATGTGTCGTGCTACGGCATGCTGGGTTACGCCCTGCTCTCCAGTGCCACTTTGGGTGACGCCTTGCGCCTGGCGCTGCAGTATCCGGCACTGCTGGGAACAGTCTTCAAGCTGCGCTTGCTCGACGATGGCCAGCGGGTCTGGTTCAGCGCCAGCGACTACCACGACAGCCCGGCACTGAGCGCTTTCAACGCCGAGTTCTGCCTGGTGTCGCTGAAAGTCATCTGCGATGACCTGCTTGGCCGCCCGTTGCCGTTGCTGGGGGCCCGTTTCGAGCACACTCGGCCCGGCTACCACGTGCGCTATGCCGATGCATTCCAGTGCCCGGTCGGTTTTGCCGCCGAAGACAATGCCTTTGCCTTCGAACGACGCTGGCTGGACACGCCGCTGCCGCTGGCCGACCCGATTACCCACAAAGCCATGAGCGAGCGCTGCCGGCGCCTGAACCTTGAGTTCACCGGCCGCCAGGCCTGGCTGGGGCGTATTCGTCAGCTGCTGACCCAGCAACTGGATGCCGCGCCTGGGCTGGAAGGCCTGGCACGGCAAATGAACTGCTCGTCGCGCACCTTGCGCCGGCATCTACAGGCGCTGGGCAGCAGTTATCAACAGCTGCTGGACGAGCTCAGGTTCGAGCGGGCCAAGCAGTTGCTGGCCGATGAGCAGATGCCCATCTACCGTATTGCCGAGACCTTGGGGTTCAGCGAGAC
>NZ_JBNRIK010000002.1:175972-181710 GCF_053557975.1 Pseudomonas sp. XP2 | reverse complement strand
CGGGCTTGCCCGCTCCCACAGAAACTGCACAAGTCCCGAGTACTTTGGGATACCTGTGGGAGCGGGCAAGCCCGCGAAGAGGCCGGCACAGGAAAGCACGACCAGAGAGCTTGGCCAGATCGATCCCCTTTTGGCCACTTGCGTCGTTCTCCGCTACTGACCCGCCCATGACAATGGACCCACGCCAGTACCCACCGGAGAACAACAATGCTGACGATCTATTCCGATGACCACCGCCTGCACCATGGCCGCTGCGAGCTGATCGACGGCAAGCTGATGCCCTGTTTCGAAATGCCTTCGCGTGCCGACCATGTACTCGACCAGGTGAAAAAGCGCGACCTCGGCGATATCCAGGGCCCGACCGACTTCGGCCGGGCGCCATTGCTGCGCGTCCACAGCGCCGATTACCTGGACTTCTTCGAAGGCGCCTGGGCACGCTGGGCAGCATTGGGCCAGGAAGGCGACCTGCTGCCTTTCACCTGGCCTGCACGCACGCTGCGCCAGGTAAAGCCCACCGGCCTGCACGGTGAACTGGGCTACTACAGCTTCGATGCCGGTGCGCCGATCACCGCCGGCACCTGGCAAGCGGCCTACAGCGCCGCCCAGGTCGCCCTTACCGCCCAGGCAGCGATCCAGCAAGGCGCCCATTCGGCCTTCGCACTGTGCCGCCCGCCAGGGCACCACGCCGCCGGTGAAGTGATGGGCGGCTACTGCTACCTGAACAACGCCGCCATCGCTGCCCAGGCGTTCCTCGACCAGGGCAGGCGCAAAGTCGCCATCCTCGACGTTGACTACCATCATGGCAACGGCACCCAAGACATCTTCTACAGCCGCGACGACGTGTTCTTCGCCTCGATCCACGGCGACCCGCAGGACGAATTCCCGTTCTTCCTCGGCTATGCCGACGAAACCGGCGAAGGTGCCGGCGAGGGCTGCAACGTCAATTACCCTTTGCCGGCCGGCAGCGACTGGGCCGCCTGGAGCGCCGCGCTGGAAGACGCCTGCCAGCGCATCGCCAGCTATGACGCCGACGTGCTGGTCATCTCCTTGGGTGTGGACACCTTCAAGGACGACCCCATCTCGCAGTTCAAGCTCGACAGCCCGGACTACCTGGAAATGGGCAAGCGCATCGGCCAGCTCGGCAAGCCGACCCTGTTCGTGATGGAAGGCGGCTACGCTGTGGAAGAAATCGGTATCAACGCGGTCAATGTGCTGGAAGGCTTCCAGCGCGCCCAGCCAGGAGCCCGGTAATGGTCCGACTCAAGCGTCTGCTCGCCCCGTTCATCGCTGCCACCCTGTTCACCGGTGCCCTGCACGCCCAAGCCGAGCAGCGCACCCTGCGTGTGTATAACTGGTTCGATTACATCACCCCGCAGACCTTGACCGACTTCCAGAAGGACAGCGGCGTCAAACTGATCTACGACATCTTCGACACCAACGAAGCACTGGAGGCCAAGCTGCTCACCGGCAACTCCGGCTATGACGTGGTGGTGCCTTCCAATGTGTTTCTCGCCAAGCAGATCGAGGCCGGGGTATTCCAGCCGCTAGACCGCAGCAAGCTGCCGAACTGGCAACACCTGGACCCGGCGCTGATGAAACTGATCGAGGCCAACGACCCGGGTAACAAGTTTGCCGTGCCGTACATGTACGGCACCGTGCTGATCGGCTTCAACCCGGCCAAGGTCAAGGCTGCACTCGGCGACAACGCGCCGGTCGACAGCTGGGACCTGATCTTCAAGGAAGAGAACATTGCCAAGCTCAAGCAGTGCGGCGTGGCCCTGCTCGACTCGCCTTCGGAGATTCTGCCACTGGCCCTGCAGTACCTGGGCTTGCCACCGAACAGTGACAAACCGGCCGACTACAAGAAGGCTGAGGCGCTGATGCTGAAGATTCGCCCCTACATCACCTACTTCCATTCCTCGAAGTACATGGCAGACATCGCCAATGGCGACATCTGCGTGGCAGTGGGCTACAGCGGCAGCTTCTCGCAGGCCGCAAACCGCGCCCGCGAGGCGAAGAACGACGTGGTGGTGGACATGCGCCTGCCCAAGGAAGGCGCGCCGATCTGGTTCGACATGCTGGCGATTCCGAAAAACGCGGCCAACCCGGAAGACGCCCATACGTTCATCAACTACCTGCTGCGGCCGGAGGTGATTGCGCCGATCAGCGACTTTGTCGGGTACCCCAACCCGAACAAGGATGCGACCGACAAGGTAAGCCCGGCGATTCGCAACAACCCCAACCTGTACCCGACTGCGGAGGCGATGGCCAAGCTGTATACCCTCAAGCCACTTGCGCGGGATGCCGAACGGGCCAGGACCCGGGCCTGGACGCGGATCAAGTCCGGCACCTGATATAGCGCCGTGGGCCGCACAGCGGCCCCATTCACCTTCTCCAGGCCTTTCGCAGTTTCATCAGTGCCTCGGCAATCTCTCCCTCCGGCACCGCCGCAAACCCCAGCACCAGCCCCGCTCGCTTATCCACAGGCACCTCGCTGTCCGTCAACCAGAAATTACTCAGCGGCGTAACCTCCACTCCCACCGCTTCCGCCTTGGCCACCAGTTCCTGTTCGCGCGCAAAGTTATCCACATCAACCTTCACATGCAGCCCGGCCGCCACTGCCGGCATGGCGCCCAAACCGGGAATATCCTCAGGCCAGCCTGCCTTGAGTACATTGCGCCGGCTTAGCGCCGCCTTGCGCATGCGCCGGATGTGCCGCTGAAAGTGCCCGCGGGCCATGAACTCGGCCATCACACATTGGCTGCTCACCTCTGAATGCCTCACCGCCAGCGCCTTGCCCTGGCTGAACGCTTGCGCCAACTGCGGCGGGAGTACCAGGTAGCCCAGGCGCAGCGCCGGGAAGGCAATCTTGCCGAAGGTGCCGACGTACAGCACGCGCCCGTGCCGGTCGAGGGCCGCCAACGGGGCCAAGGGCGCGCCGCTGTATCGGTACTCACCGTCGTAGTCGTCCTCGATGATCCAGCCATCGTTTCGGTCAGCCCAGGCCAGCAATTCCAGGCGGCGCGCCAAGCTCATGGTCACCCCGGTCGGGTACTGGTGGGCAGGCGTCACATAGGCCATCCGACAATCCTTCAGTTGCCCAAGCCGGCTGCAATCCATCCCCTCCCCATCCACCGGTACGCCGCACAACTGGCCACCCGCCATTGCAAAGGCGTGACCGGCCGCCCGATAGCCCGGGTTTTCCACAGCTACGCCGTCGCCCGGCTCTAATAGCAACTGTGCACAAAGACTAATGGCCTGCTGCGCGCCACTGGTGATCACAATTTGTTCAGCCATGCAATTCAGCCCGCGCGAGCGACGCAAGTAGGCAGCGATCAGTTCGCGCAGCATCGGCTCGCCAGCCGGGTTGCCATAACCGAGTTGAGCGGGGGTCGGGTTACGCCAGAAACCCGCCTGCAGCTTGGCCCAGACGTCAAACGGGAACAGGTCGAATGCTGGAATGCCAACGCGAAAAGCACGCGGCTGACCGCTCCTTGGTGGCGACAAGTGATGGGTTTTCAGACGCCGCAAAGCTTCGCTTGAACGTCGGTGGCTGGATAAATCCTCAGTATATTCTTCTGAAATTGTGGATAAATCTGTTGATAACCCATGGGATAACCCTGTGGATACTTGTGTGGATAGTTTTGGTAGCCGGCTTACATAGGTGCCATCGCCGACACGGCTTTCGATGTAACCCTCGGCGTACAACTGGTCGTAAGCCCGCACCACGCTGTTGCGTGACAACACCAGCATGGTGGCCAACTCGCGGGTGGCCGGCAGCCGGGTGCCGCTGCTCAAGCGCCCGTCCAGCACCCGCGCGCGCAGCGCCTGGTACAGCTGCTGGCTGAGCCCACGGCGGCGGTCCAGGGCGATCCCGGAAGGGTCGAAAGGCAAAACGAGGGGGCTATCATTCATGGCATTGGACCTATGAAAACAGGCATTAATGGCTCTTACCCAGAACCAATAGCCTGCCTAGGATGGCTCCACTGCACAAGGAAACCGAGCATGTACAACAGCAAACCCCATCAGGAACTCGAACTCGGCCGCCTGCACCAGCACATGCTCGACACCCGCCTGGCCGTGCTGGTCAGCCAAGGTGACCAAGGCCTGTTGGCCACACACCTGCCGGTACTGGTCGATATCACCGAGGGCAAGTTCGGCACCGTCTATGCCCACCTGGCACGGGCCAACCGCCAATGGCAGGACCTGGCACAAGGTAGCGAAGCCCTGCTGGTCTTCCCCGGTGCCGACGCCTATGTCAGCCCCAGCTACTACCCGAGCAAAGCCGATAACCCCAAAGTGGTGCCGACCTGGAACTACCTGGCCGTCCACGCGTATGGCCCGGCCGAAGTCATCCATGAAGCCGAGCCCCTGCTCGCCATCGTGAGCCGCCTGACCGATCGCCACGAACACGGTCGCAGCGAACCGTGGAAAGTCACCGACGCCCCTGCCGACTACATCGAGGGCATGCTGCGCGCCATCGTCGGTATCCGCCTGCCCATCGCCCGCCTGCAAGGTGCGCGCAAGCTCAGCCAGAACCGCTCCGCGCAAGATATCGCCGGCGTGCGTGACGGGCTGGCCGCCAGCCCCGATCAACTGGACAACCAACTCGCAGCGCACATGCGCCAACCCTGAAGGAATAGCCCCATGCCCAGCGTTACCCTGCGCCCTGTCGGCGCCCAAGACCATGCCGCCTGGCTCGCCCTGTGGCAGGCCTACCTGCACTTCTATGAAACCGAGTTGGCCGATGAAGTCAGCCTCAGCACCTGGCAGCGCCTGCTCGACCCGAGCGAGCCAACCCATGCGGCATTGGCCTGGGTCGATGGCAAGGCGGTGGGGATGGTCAACTTCATCTACCATCGTTCCAACTGGAGCATCGAAAACTCTTGTTACCTGCAGGACCTGTACGTGGACAGCTCGCAGCGCGGCCTGGGCATTGGTCGCCAGCTGATCGAGCACGTCTACACCACAGCCAAGGCCGACAACTGCATCAAGGTGCACTGGCTGACCCACGAAACCAATGCCACCGCCATCAGCCTGTATCAGCAGGTTGCCGAGCGGTCGGGCTTCATCCAATTCCGCAAAGGCTTGTAGGCCGAACATGACAGACGCATTGAACTGGAAACCCGCCGCAACGCCCCAGGCCGAGCCAATTGAAGGCCGCTTCATCCGCCTGGAAAAGCTCGACCCGGCGCGCCATGGCGACGACCTCTGGCAAGTGCTGCAAGGCCCAACGTCCGACCCAGTGCTGTGGGACTACCTGCCCTATGGCCCGTTCACCGAGCGGGCCGAATTCGACCGTTGGCTGCAGAGCAACGCCGCAGGGCGCGACCCGCTGTTCTACACCGTAATCGACCGCGCCAGCGGCCAGGCCCAGGGTATTCTCAGCCTGATGTCGATCGTGCCCGACCACGGGCGCATTGAAATCGGCCACATCGCCTTCGGCGCCGCCATGCAGCGCACCCCCAAGGGCACCGAGGCGGTGTACCTGCTCGGCAAGCTGGGCTTCGAACTGGGCAACCGTCGGCTGGAGTGGAAGTGCAACAACGCCAATGCCCGCTCCAAGCGCGCAGCGGAGCGGTTTGGCTTCGTCTACGAAGGCGTATTCCGCAAGCACCTGGTGGTGAAGGACCATAACCGCGATACGGCGTGGTATTCGATTACCGATGATGAATGGCCAGCGGTGGCTGCCGGCTTCGAGCGGTGGTTGGGCCAGGAAAATCAGCGGCCCGAGGGGC
>NZ_JBNRIK010000002.1:36762-175868 GCF_053557975.1 Pseudomonas sp. XP2 | reverse complement strand
CCCACAGGTACTGCACTGCCCTCAAGTGCAGGGGTAAACCTGTGGGAGCGGGCTTGTCCCGCGATGAGGCCGGCAAATACAGCACAAAAAAAGGGGAGCATCCGCTCCCCAGAGGTTAACCGCTTGTAGATGAGGGCTTATCTCAGCCCTCGATCTCGATCAGGATCTCACCCGGCGTCACGCGATCGCCCTTGGCCACGTGGATGGCCACGACCTTCCCAGCAATGGCCGCCTGCACTTCGGTTTCCATCTTCATGGCTTCGGTGATCAGCACGGCCTGGCCAGCCTTGACCACGTCCCCTTCCTTGACCAGTACATCAACGATGTTGCCCGGCATAGTGGTGGTGACGTGACCTGGATCGGTGGCTTGCTTGCGCTTGCTACCGCCGCCACCGACGAACTCGTTGAGTGGCTCGAACACCACTTCTTCCGGCATGCCGTCGATAGACAGGTAGAAGTGGCGCTTGCCTTCGGCCTTAACACCCACCCCGGTGATGTCGACGCGGTAGGTTTCGCCGTGCACGTCGATGACGAACTCGGTCGGTACCCCTTCACCGCCTGGAGCAGAAACGGCGCCAGCTTCTGGAATTGGCAACAGGGCTTCCGGAGTGAGGGTGCCGGCTTCGCGTTCTTCGAGGAACTTGCGGCCAATATCCGGGAACATGGCGAAGGTAAGCACGTCTTCTGCACAGCGGGCCAAGGCGCCGATGTCGTTACGCAGCTTGGTCATCTCTGGCTTCAGCAGGTCGGCCGGGCGCACATCGATCACTTCCTCGCTGCCGATCGCCTGGCGGCGCAGCTGCTCGTTGACCACACCCGGGGCCTTGCCGTAACCGCCTTGCAGGTACAGCTTCACCTCGTTGGTGATGGTCTTGTAGCGCTCGCCAGCCAGCACGTTGAAGAACGCCTGGGTGCCGACGATCTGCGAGGTCGGCGTCACCAGCGGCGGGAAGCCGAGGTCTTCACGCACACGCGGGATTTCGGCCAGCACTTCGTTCATGCGGTTGAGCGCGCCCTGTTCCTTGAGCTGGTTGGCCAGGTTGGAAATCATGCCACCGGGCACCTGGTTGACCTGCACGCGGGTGTCCACGGCGGTGAATTCGCTTTCGAACTGGTGGTACTTCTTGCGCACGGCGTAGAAGTACAAGCCGATTTCCTGCAGCAGCTCCAGGTCCAGGCCGGTATCGAATTCGCTGCCCTTGAGCGCAGCAACCATCGACTCGGTACCCGGGTGGCTGGTGCCCCAGGCGAAGCTGGAGATGGCGGTGTCAATATGATCGGCGCCGTTTTCCACAGCCTTGAGCTGGCACATGGCGGCCAGGCCGGCGGTATCGTGGGAGTGGATGAACACCGGCAGCGACTGCTCAGCCTTCAGCGCCTTGACCAGTTCACCCGTGGCGAACGGGGTCAGCAGGCCGGCCATGTCCTTGATCGCCACCGAGTCGCAACCCATGGCTTCCATCTGCTTGGCCTGGTTCACGAAGGCCTCGATGGTGTGCACCGGGCTGGTGGTATAGGCGATGGTCCCCTGGGCATGCTTGCCGGCAGCCTTGACCGCTTCGATGGCCACGCGCAGGTTACGCACGTCGTTCATGGCGTCGAAGATACGGAACACATCAATGCCATTGACCGCTGCCTTGGCGACGAAGGCTTTGACCACGTCGTCGCTGTAGTGGCGGTAACCCAGCAGGTTCTGGCCGCGCAGCAGCATTTGCAGGCGGGTGTTGGGCAGGGCTGCGCGCAACTTGCGCAGGCGCTCCCACGGGTCTTCCTTGAGGAAGCGCACGCACGCGTCGAAGGTGGCGCCACCCCAGACTTCCAGCGACCAGTAGCCGACTTTGTCGAGCTTGTCGCAGATCGGCAGCATGTCTTCGGTACGCATGCGGGTGGCCAGCAGGGACTGGTGGGCGTCGCGCAGGATCGTGTCGGTTACGTGAATTTTCTTGGACATTATAGGTTTCCTCACAGGCCTGCGTGGGCGGCGATGGCGGCGGCGATGGCCAAGGCCAGCTCTTCGGGTTTGCGCTTGATCGAGTAGTTGGTCAGTTCAGGGTGGCTTTCGACGAAGCTGGTATTGAACTGCCCGCTACGGAATTCCGGGTTGCGCAGAATTTCCTGGTAATAGGCGGCAGTGGTCTTCACCCCTTGCACACGCATGTCGTCCAAGGCTCGCAGGCCGCGGTCCATGGCCTCTTCCCAGGTCAACGCCCACACCACCAGTTTCAGGCACATGGAGTCGTAGAACGGCGGAATGGTGTAGCCGGTGTAGATCGCTGTATCGGTACGCACGCCCGGGCCACCGGGGGCGTAGTAACGAGTGATCTTGCCGAAGCTGGGCAGGAAGTTGTTCTTCGGGTCTTCGGCGTTGATGCGGAACTGCAGCGCGTAACCGCGGTGCTGGATGTCTTCTTGCTTGACCGACAGCGGCAAGCCCGAGGCGATGCGAATCTGCTCACGGACAATGTCGATACCGGTGATTTCCTCGGTGATGGTGTGTTCCACCTGCACCCGGGTGTTCATTTCCATGAAGTACACCTCGCCATCGGCGAGCAGGAACTCCACGGTACCGGCGTTCTCGTAGTTCACCGCCTTGGCCGCACGCACCGCCAGGTCGCCGATGTAGGCGCGCTGCTCGGGTGTGAGCTGTGGGCTTGGGGCAATTTCGATGAGCTTCTGGTTACGGCGCTGGATAGAGCAGTCACGCTCGAACAGGTGCACCACGTTGCCGAAGCTGTCACCGAGGATCTGTGCCTCGATGTGCTTGGGGTTGACGATGCACTTTTCCAGGAACACTTCGGCCGAACCAAAGGCTTTGGTGGCTTCGGAAATCACTCGCGGGAAGTTCTGCTCCAGCTCTTCGCGGCTGTTGCAACGGCGAATACCGCGGCCGCCACCACCGGAGGTGGCCTTGAGCATCACCGGGTAACCGATGCGCTCACCTTCGCTCAGGGCTTCATGAATATCGGCAACGTTGCCTTCGGTACCCGGGGTTACCGGCACACCAGCGGCGATCATGGTGCGGCGCGCTTCGGTCTTGTCGCCCATGCGGCGAATGACGTCGGCGGCCGGGCCGATGAACTTGATCCCGCGTTCAGCGCAGATCTCTGCCAGTTCAGCGTTTTCCGATAGGAAACCATAGCCCGGGTGCAGGGCATCACAGCCGGTTTCCACAGCCAGGTTCACCAGCTTGCGCGGGTTCAGGTACCCGGCCAGCGGCTCGGCGCCAATGCTGTGTGCTTCGTCGGCGCGCTTGACGTGCAAGGCATGCCGGTCGGCGTCGGAATAGATCGCTACCGAGCGTATGCCCATCTCGGCGCAGGCACGCACGATCCGAACTGCGATTTCACCTCGGTTGGCGATCAGGATTTTTTTTATCACTGGAGTCTTCCCAAAGCCGTAGGAACAGTCGAGCCGGTTCTACCGGTCGGCGCGTGACCAGGCGTTGCTGGCCAGTCGCGTATTCACCCTAGCGCTGTAGGTTGATAAACAAAAATCAATATTTGTTAGATGCAGTATTAGCAAAAGCTTATAGTGCGGTAACAAGGTATTGCCGAAGGGCGGGTTATAAATGCGTAAGTCCTTGATGCGTATGACTTTGCGTCAATTGCAGATCTTCAATGAGGTGTGTGATTTGCGTTCGTACAGCCGTGCAGCGGAAGAAATGTCCCTGACGCAACCCGCCGTTAGTCTACAGATTCGTCAGCTCGAAGAGCTGATTGGGCAGCCGTTGTTCGAGTACGTGGGCAAGAAGCTGTACCTGACCGAAGCGGCCGAGGCGCTGCAACGTGCCAGCCGCGATATATTCGGCCGCCTCGAGAGCCTGGACATGCAGCTGTCGGACATGCAGGGCTCACTGCAAGGGCAGCTGAAACTGGCGATCGAGTCCAGCGCCAAGTACTTCGTGCCACACCTGTTCGCCGCCTTCAAGCAACGTCACCCGGAGGTCAATCTGACCCTGACGGTGGTCAATCGCGCCCAAGCCATCCGCCGCCTTTCGGACAACCGCGACGACCTGATCATCATGTCGATGGTGCCGCAGGACATGGGCCTGGAATTTCTGCCGTTCCTCAACAACCCGATCATCGCAGTGGCGCCGCCTGAGCATCCGCTGTGCAAGCTGGAGCAATTGCGCCTGCAAGACCTGGAGCCTCATACCTTGCTGGTACGCGAGCAGGGTTCAGGCACACGCAAGGCCTGCGAGGAGTACTTCAAGGACAAGCGCGTGCATTTCACCCAGACCCTGGAAGTGGCCTCGGCCGATGCCCAGTGCGAGTGTGTGATCGCCGGCCTGGGGATTGCCCTGCTGACTCGCCATGCGGTCAATCTGGAACTGGCCACAGGCGCACTGAAAGAGTTACCGGTAGAAGAGCTGCCGCTGTACCGCAGTTGGTGCGTGGTGCAGGCCAAGGCCAAGCGGCAGTCGCCGGTGGCCTTGGCGTTTCTGGCGTTCATCCGCAGCGAACGTGCGCTGATCAGTGCGCTTGTTGAGCGTTTTTCGGGGAAGTTGCCACTGAAGACTGCCACACTGTAAGTGCTTGCAACTCGGGGTAGTCCACCAGCTCGCGCAGCAGTTGACGTTGGTCGCAATAGGTCTCGATCGCGCGGCGGTATTCCATGCGGCGCTGATCCTTTTCCTGCTGCTTGCGAGCCTTGGCGTTGGGTTGGTAGATACCGTCGTGGTCACGTGCCATTGCCTGTCTCCCAGATAGGATGCGGGACTTTCAGACTGGCCTTGAAGGTTTACGGTTTGGCTGTGGGATGGTGACAGAATCGTGAATTTTTACTGCCTGTAGCGGCCTCTTCGCGGGCTCGCCCGCTCCCACAGGTACTGTGCAACTTTTTAATCGGTGCAATTGCTGTGGGAGCGGGCAAGCCGGCGAAGAGGCCGCTACAGGTTGGATTCAGTCGTCTGTAGCCTTGATCGACTTGGGCGACAAACGCAGGCTGCGCAAGCTGCGCTTTACGCTCTTCAGGTGGTTGACCAGGCTCGGGCCGCGCGCCATGGCCACGCCCATGGCCAGCACATCGATCACCACCAGGTGGGCGATACGCGAGGTCAGCGGGGTGTAGATTTCGGTGTCCTCATGCACGTCGATTGCCAGGTTCACGGTCGACAGCTCGGCCAACGGCGTCTGGCTTGGGCACAAGGTAATAAGGTTGGCACCGCTCTCACGCACCAGATTGGCGGTAATCAGCAGGTCCTTGGAACGGCCCGACTGGGAAATGCACACCGCCACATCCCCAGGCCTCAAGGTAACCGCGGACATCGCCTGCATGTGCGGGTCGGAATACGCGGCCGCACTGAGCAGCAGGCGGAAGAACTTGTGCTGGGCATCCGCCGCTACCGCGCCGGATGCGCCAAAGCCATAGAACTCCACGCGTTGCGCCTGGGCCATGGCGCTCACGGCCTGTTGCAGCGCATGCGGGTCGAGGTGCTCGCGCACTTCCATCAGCGTGTGCAGGGTGGTGTCGAAAATCTTCAGGCTGTAGTCGGCAACCGAGTCATCTTCATGGATCGCGAACTGGCCAAAACTGGCCCCGGCGGCCAGGCTCTGCGCCAGCTTCAATTTCAGGTCCTGGAACCCCGAGCAACCGATTGCCCGGCAGAAACGCACGATGGTCGGTTCACTGATACCCACGCTGTGCGCCAGGTCGGCCATGGAGCTGTGCATGACCGCAGCCGGGTCGAGCAGCACGTGGTCGGCCACTTTGAGTTCCGATTTGCGCAGCAAGTGGCGCGATTGGGCAATGTGTTGCAACAGATTCACGGGCTGGACTCGGTTATGATCGGCTGGCCGGGTTGTAGCTTTCTTGTAGTTATACTACATGGACGCCAACCCGCCCAGTTAAACGAACGTGGAGAGTGGCGGTTTGACTATTCCTTGCGACATTCTGGTGTTCGGTGGCACCGGCGATCTGGCGCTGCACAAGTTGCTTCCCGCGCTCTACCACCTGTTCCGCGAGGCCCGCCTGAACAATGCTGTGCGCATCATCGCGCTGGCGCGGCGCAACCTGCCACGTAACGACTACCTCAAGCTCGCCGAACGCCACTGCCGGGCACAAATTGCCCGCAGTGACTTCGACGAAGAGGTCTGGCAGCGGTTTTCCGCCCGGTTGGACTATTTCGCCATGGATGCTTCGCAAAGTGCCGACTTCGGCCGCCTGGCACGCTACCTGGGCGAGCCCGGCGGGCTGACGCGCATCTTCTACCTGGCCACCGCTCCCAACCTGTTCGTGCCAATTGCCAACCACCTGCGCAACGCCGGCCTGGCCGACCCCGAAGCGCGTATCGTGCTGGAAAAACCGATTGGCCACTCGCTGGCCTCGGCCACCGCCATCAACCAAGCGATTGGCGCAGTGTTCGACGAAAACCAGGTCTTTCGCATCGACCACTACCTGGGCAAGGAAACCGTGCAGAACCTGATGGCCCTGCGCTTCGCCAATGCCCTGCTGGAGCCGGTGTGGCGCAACAATCAGGTCGACCACGTCCAGATCAGCGTTTGCGAGACCCTCGGGGTAGAGAACCGCGGCGCCTATTACGACCGTGCTGGGGCAACCCGCGACATGCTGCAGAACCACCTGCTGCAGCTGTTGTGCCTGGTGGCCATGGAGCCGCCTGCGCAGTTCGAGGCTGAAGCGGTGCGCGACGAAAAAGTGAAGATACTGCGGGCCCTCAAACCGATCACCGGCCAGGACGTGCAGGACAAGACCGTGCGCGGTCAGTACGGTGCCGGACACATCGGCGGCCAGGAGGTGCCTGCCTATTACTTCGAAAAGGACGTCGACAACGACAGTGATACAGAAACCTTCGTGGCCATCGAAGCGCACATCGACAACTGGCGCTGGGCAGGTGTGCCCTTCTACCTGCGCACGGGCAAACGCATGGCACGGCGTTCGTCGCAGATCGTCATTCAGTTCAAGCCTGTACCCCACGAGCTGTTCAGCGGTGGTCAGGTCAACCAACTGTTGATCCAGTTGCAACCAGATGAGCGCATCAGCCTGCGCATGATGACCAAGAGCCCAGGCAAAGGTATGCGGCTGGAGCCGGTGGACCTGAACCTCAACCTGGCGCAGGTGTTCGGCCAGACCCGCCGCTGGGACGCTTACGAACGCCTGCTGCTGGATATCCTGGAGGGCGATTCCACGCTGTTCATGCGGCGTGACGAAGTGGAAGCGGCCTGGGCCTGGATCGACCCGATCCTCAAGGGCTGGGAAGAACACTTCCAGGCGCCACGCCACTATCCGGCTGGCAACAACGGTCCGGAGCAGGCCAACAGCCTGCTGGCCCACCGCGGAAGAGCCTGGCATAGCTGAAGCCGTTCCCGATTTCAGTCTGGCCTGCGCGATATGAAAGTGGTGCGTGCCCCGCGAGGCACCCCATCTTTCATCAGAGGCTCAAATCATGACAATCGACATCGACAACTTCGTAGCAATCAACGACAAGCGCCCCGGCAAGGAGGCGTTTCGCGTGTTCGGCACCGTAACGGTCGCCAATCCAGGAATCGAACCGGTACTGAGCACCCCATCCCCCCGCCACCGCGGCGGTTGGGAAGTGCTTCGTCTTGATCTGATTGAGCCTGACTCCCCCTCCATGGCTGTGATGACGACCAAGCCGGTTGCCTACGAGCAAGCGGGCATCAGCCCCTGGACCGACCTGGAAATCCAGGGCTGCGAGGGCAGGCTGAAAATCGTGACCATCGACTGAGACCCCCTGAGTAGCGCCTTAAGCACCAGGCCGGCAGAACGAGGACGTGATCAGGTTCGGCCGGCCCACTGCTGCAACCGGGCTGCACTGATGAACGGCAGCGTAAGAGGGTGATTATTTATACAGTACCATTTACCCGGCACTTGCCCCGCCCTAGAATGGCCCGATGCACACAGATGACCTCTCCCTCCTGCTGAACTCCCTCAACGATGCTCAACGCCAGGCCGTCGCGGCCAAGCTCGGGCGTCAACTGGTGCTTGCTGGCGCCGGCTCCGGTAAAACCCGCGTGCTGGTGCATCGCATCGCCTGGCTGATCCAGGTGGAACAAGCATCGCCGCACTCAATCCTGTCGGTGACGTTCACCAACAAGGCTGCGGCAGAAATGCGCCATCGGATCGAGCAACTGCTGGGGATCAACCCGGCAGGCATGTGGGTCGGTACCTTCCACGGGCTGGCCCATCGCCTGCTGCGGGCCCACTGGCAGGAAGCACGGCTGGTGCAGAACTTCCAGATCCTCGACAGCGATGACCAGCAGCGCCTGATCAAGCGGGTCATGCGCGAACTGGGGCTGGACGAGCAGAAGTGGCCGGCACGCCAGGCCCAGTGGTTCATCAACGGGCAGAAGGATGAAGGCCTGCGCCCGCAGCATATACAGGCGGGGGGCGACCTGTTCCTGGCGACCATGCGCGAGGTGTATACCGCCTACGAACAGGCCTGTGAGCGCGCGGGGGTCATCGACTTCTCCGAACTGTTGCTGCGTGCACTGGACCTGTGGCGCGACCACCCGGGCCTGCTTGAGCACTACCAGCGGCGCTTCCAGCATGTACTGGTAGACGAGTTCCAGGACACCAACGCCGTGCAGTACGCCTGGCTGCGCCTGCTGGCGCGCGGTGGTGCCAGCCTGATGGCGGTGGGCGACGACGACCAGTCGATCTACGGCTGGCGCGGCGCCAAAATCGAGAACATTCACCAGTACACCGCCGACTTCCCCGACGCCGAAATGATCCGCCTGGAGCAGAACTACCGCTCCACCGGCGGCATCCTCAAGGCTGCCAACGCCCTGATCGTCAACAACAGCGGGCGCCTGGGCAAGGAACTGTGGACTGACATGGGTGAAGGCGAACCGCTGACGCTGTACGCGGCCTACAACGAGCACGACGAAGCGCGCTACGTGGTGGAAACCATCGAAAGCCTGGTCAAGCAGGGCAATGCGCGTAACGAAATCGCCATTCTCTACCGTTCCAACGCCCAATCGCGGGTGCTGGAAGAGGCCCTGCTGCGCGAGCGTATCCCGTACCGTATCTATGGTGGCCAGCGCTTCTTCGAGCGCGCCGAAATCAAGAACGCCATGGCTTACCTGCGGCTGATCGAAGGGCGTGGCAACGATGCGGCCCTGGAGCGGGTGATCAACGTGCCGCCACGCGGCATTGGCGAGAAAACCGTCGAAGCCATCCGCGAGCATGCCCGCCACAGCCAGGTGTCGATGTGGGAAGCCATGTGCCAGCTGCTGGCTGCCAAGGCGCTGAAAGGCCGCGCCGCCAGCGCTCTGGGTGCCTTCATCGAGCTGATCGAGGGGTTGGCCACGAAGGTCACGGACATGCCGCTGCATACCATGACCCAGACCACCATCGAACAGTCCGGGCTGATCACCTATCACCAGGAAGAAAAGGGTGAAAAGGGCCAGGCACGGGTAGAAAACCTCGAGGAACTGGTCAGCGCGGCGCGCAACTTCGAGTCCACCGACGAAGACGCCGATCTCTCGCCGCTTTCGGCCTTCCTCGGCCATGCCTCGCTGGAAGCCGGCGATACCCAGGCCGATGAGCATGAAGACAGCGTCCAGCTGATGACCTTGCACAGCGCCAAAGGCCTGGAGTTCCCGTATGTGTTCCTGGTGGGCATGGAAGAAGGCCTGTTCCCGCACAAGATGAGCCTGGAAGAACCCGGCCGTCTGGAAGAGGAGCGCCGCCTGGCCTATGTGGGAATTACACGGGCTATGCGCCAGCTGGTCATGACCTACGCCGAAACACGTCGCCTGTATGGCAGCGAAACCTACAATAAGGTGTCGCGTTTCGTACGTGAAATTCCCGCAGGCCTTATTCAGGAGGTGCGTCTGTCCAACAGCGTCAGTCGCCCGTTCAGTGGGGCCAAGACGGCCACCAACAGTAACCTGTTTGCCAATGCCAATATTCCACAGACGGCGTTCAACCTCGGCCAGCGCGTGCAACATGCGGTGTTTGGCGAAGGCGTGATCCTCAACTTCGAGGGTTCGGGCGCCCAGGCACGGGTACAAGTGAATTTTGCCGAAGGCAGCAAGTGGCTGATGCTGGGGTATGCGAAGCTCGAAGCCATCTGATGTACTGGGCCGCTCTGCCGGGCGGCCTTGTAACATTCAGGCAAAAGCTCGAAACACTATGTCACTGGTCATGTGCACGGGAACCTGTGCAACATGACGCGCGTGCAATCCACAACAGGGGATATCCCACTTATGCAACGTTTTCTTAGCATCGCACTGGCGCTCTGCGTCGGCCTGACGCTGAGCCTGGACGCCAACGCCAAACGTTTCGGCGGCGGCAAGAGCTCGGGCTCCGCGCCTATCCACCAGACCCGCCAAGCCACGCCAACCACGCCTGCAGCCGCACCGACCGCACCTGGCCGTGCCCCGGCTGCCGCCAGCGGTGCTTCGCGCTGGTTGGGCCCACTGGCCGGCCTGGCCGCCGGTGGACTGCTGGCGTCCATGTTCATGGGCGACGGTTTCGAAGGTTTCCAGATCATGGACTTCCTGATCGTGGCGCTCATCGCCTTCCTGGTGTTCCGCTTCATTGCAGCCCGCCGCCGCCAGCAGCAGCCGCAAATGGCTATGCCAGGCCATGCGCCGATGCAGCGTGAAGCCCACAACCAGCCAGCACAGCCATCCGTCTTTGGTGGTTCGGCCGCACCTGCCGCCGCTCCGGTGATCAACGCCCCGGCCTGGTTCAACGAGCAAAGCTTCCTGGCTGCCGCCCGTAACCACTTCCAGTCGCTGCAGCAGCACTGGGATGCCAACGAAATGGACAAGATCAGCGAGTTCGTTACCCCGCAAATGCTCGAGTTCCTCAAGCGTGAGCGTGCTGAGCTGGGTGACGGCTTCCAGGCCACCTACATCGACAACCTCGAAGTACAGCTGGACGGTATCGACGACCGCGCCGACCGCACGGACGCCACCTTGACCTTCCGCGGCGTGTCGAAAACCTCGCGCTTCGACCAGGGCGAAGTGTTCAGCGAAAGCTGGCACATGGTTCGCGCCCCAGGCGAGAACCAGCCTTGGCTGGTGGCCGGTATCCGTCAAAACGGCTAACCGCTGCGTGCTACATAAAAAACCCCGGGCCTGTCCCGGGGTTTTTGCTTTTGCCAGAGTGGCCTACTAGGGTATAACGCGCAGCGTTGTCATCTAGGTCAGAGGAAGTGAACCGTGGAAGAAGTGATCGAACAACTCCGTGAAGCCAATCAGCCAGTGCCGGTGCCCCTTGAGCTTCCCGACGAGGACCAGCTGGTCGAAATCGAAGAAGAGCTGTTCATCAACATACCGTTCGTGTTCAAAGAGTTTCTACTGACCGTCAGCGACGTGGTGTATGGCTCGCTGGAGCCGGTAACCGTCACCGACCCACAATCGCACACCTACCTGCCTGACGTTGCCGCCAACGCCTGGGACGCCGGCGTGCCGCGTGACCTGATTCCGCTGTGCCAGGACGGCGACAACTACTACTGCGTCGAAGAAGACGGCACCGTGGTGCTGTGGGACGCCGAAGAGGAAATTGCCGGTGAAGACAGTTGGGAATCAGTGTGGCACTGGGCGCGGGATGTCTGGCTGGAGAGCTGATTTCAATCTCTGCCCCCACAGGAACACCATCGCCTCCAGCTCCTGTGGGGTACCTGTGGAAGCGGGCAAGCCCGGGTAGAGGCCGGTACAGGCACAGGAAGTTTACGGCCCGGTGCCATCAATGTGGCTAGAATCGCCAGGCTTTCTGCGCCTGGCGACATTGCTACCGCTCAGTCCCCGCGAACGACGATGAAATCTTGCTCAGGGAGCATTGCGCCCTTCAGTGCGTATTCTCGCGACTGTTTTCCAGCGTCTCCAGCAAGGCGATCTGCATGCGCGTGTGCACGCGGATGAACCAGCGCCACAGCAAGGCCACCACCACCGCCGCCACCACGGCAATGACCAACAGCAACTCGTTGGTGGGCAGAATGCTCGCCGACAATGCCGACAGCAGCAGGAAAATCACCAGCAGCGACAACAGCGGGATAACCTCGGCGATCACCCGGCGCACTCGCTGGGTATGGCGCCCGGCCATTTCCGGCTTCACGCCCATTTCTGCCAGCAGCATCGACAGTGCCTTGAGCTTGCGATAGGCAGCGATCAGGAAGGGCAGCGACAGCAACAACGCCGCGCCCCAGATAACCGCCTTCTGCTGGCTGGCATCGCTGACCCACTCACTGAGCCAGTTGCCGATGCGCTCTGCAAAGTAACCACCACTGAAGAAAATGGCGATCACCAGCGCCAGGTTCACCCCCACCTGCAACAGGATGCGCCGGATCATCGCCGCCAGCATGGCGCTCTCGCCCTGCGGCTGTATATTGCGCAACCACTCGCCATACAACGAAAGCACCCGCGCCAGGCGGCTGGGCACCACATTGCCAAGTTTCTGCGACAGCGGGTCGGCCGCACGGATCAGATAGGGCGTCAGCAGCGTGGTAATTGCCGATACCGCGACCGCCACCGGGTAAAGGAAGTCGCTGGTCACCTGCAGCGTCATGCCCAGCGCGGCGATGATGAAGGAAAACTCGCCAATCTGCGAAAGCCCCATGCCCACCCGCAGCGATGTGCGCCCGTCATTACCGGCAATGAACGCCCCCATGCCGCAGGAGAGCATTTTGCCCAATACCACCGCCAGGGTGATGACCACGATCGGCCAGGCGTAATCGACGAGCACTTGTGGGTCGATCATAAGGCCGATGGCGACAAAGAAGATGGCACTGAACAGGTCGCGTACCGGCTCGATCAGGCGTTCGATCTTCAGCAACTGACGTGATTCGGCCATGATCGCGCCAATCAGGAAGGCGCCCAGCACCATGCTGTATTCCAGCTTTACCACCAACAGGCAGAAGCCGAAGCACAGGCCAAGCACGGTAATCAGCAGCATTTCGTTGCTTTCAAATTTGGCCACATAGGCCAGCAGCCGCGGCACCAGCAGAATCCCGATAACCAAGGCAACGATCATGAACAGCGACAGCTTGCCCACTGTGGAGAACACTTCGCCCGAGCTGACCGTGCCGCTGACAGCGATGCCTGACAGCAGGGCAATAATACCGATACCAAGGATGTCCTCCACGATGAGCACGCCGAAGATCAACTGGGCAAAGCGCTCGTTCTTCATCTTCAGGTCATTCAGTGCCTTGACGATGATGGTGGTCGAGGAAATGGCCAGGATCGCGCCGAGGAATAGCGAATCCATGGTGTTCCAGCCGAACCAGCGGCCAATCTCGAAGCCGATCCAGATCATCAGCACGATTTCCAGGAAGGCCGCGATGAACGCCGTGGCACCAACCTTGAAAAGCTTGCGCAGACTGAATTCGAGCCCCAGGCAGAACATCAGGAAGATCACTCCCAGTTCAGCAAGGGTCTTGATGGTTTCTTCGTCATGGATCAGGCCGAATGGCGGGGTGTGCGGGCCGATGATGAAGCCGGCGACGATATAGCCCAGTACGACGGGCTGTTTGAGGCGGTGAAAGAGAATGGTGACCACGCCAGCGACCAGCATGATGACTGCCAGGTCCTGGATAAAGCTGATGGCATGCATGGCGTGATACTCCTTTTCTCGTCTTTTTTTTGAATGCCTGGGCAGACCGCTCCTCTGCCAAGGCAAACCTGAGCGAGCAGCAAGTACATACTGTATTGAATGCAGGAATGCCCATGTTGCATGGGCGTACTCAGGTTAACATCGCACCCCGCCGCAAAAAGCCGGTGCAATATGCAGAAACAGATCGGCTGGAAAAGCGCCGCTGATGGCATGATCAGCGTGACGATGGCGCGTCAGCCAACGTCCCGTACCAACAAGGCAAATTCAAAAGAGGGGAACAGAAGTGTCAGCAGATAACGCCCCCCATTCGCCCGATTCAGCGCAACCTCACCGTGAGCACACTATGGAACCTGGAAACGCCCAGCTGAGCATGACCGTCCTGATGACCCCGGACATGGCCAACTTTTCTGGCAACGTACATGGCGGCACCCTGCTCAAGTACCTCGACGAAGTGGCCTATGCGTGCGCCAGCCGCTATGCCGGCAGCTATGTGGTGACCCTGTCGGTCGACCAGGTGATCTTCCGCGAGCCCGTGCACGTGGGTGAACTGGTGACCTTCCTGGCGTCGGTCAACTACACCGGCAATACATCGATGGAAGTCGGCATCAAAGTGGTGACCGAGAACATCCGCGAGCGCTCGGTGCGCCACTCCAACAGCTGCTTCTTCACCATGGTCGCGGTCGACGACAACCGCCGCCCGGTGCCGGTGCCGCCGCGCCAGCCGCACAGCAGCGAAGAAAAGCGCCGCTTCCTGCAAGGCCAGCAGCGTCGGCAGATCCGCCAAGAGCTTGAGAAGCGCTACCAGGACCTGAAAACCGACGCGATCTAAAGCGCCAGCGGCTGCGCCTCAAAGCGCACCCGCGGATGGGCGATGCGGTCCTGGGCCCGCACCAGTTGTAGTTCGTAGCTGGCGCAGGCCTGGGTTTCCAGCAGCACCTCATGCACGGCTGCAGCGGTGAATTCGAAGGCTTGCACCCAGCTGTCGCCGAGCAGCACACGCGCCAGGAACAGGCCTGAGGTCAGGTCACCCACCCCCACCGGCTGCCGCGGGAACGCCAGCAGCGGGCGGCGCAGGTGCCAGCTGTGCTCGGCAGTCACCAGCAGCATTTCGAACTGGTCTTCGGCCCGCCCGGGGTAAACCAGGTGCTTGACCAGTACCACCTGCGGGCCACGCTGCAGCAGGCTGCGCGCCATGTTCACGCAATCCTCCAGCGACTGTGCGCGGCGCCCACAGAAGCTGTCCAGTTCCAGCTGGTTGGGGCACAGGATGTCGGCCCGGGCCGCCGCCTCGTCGAGCAGGAACTCGCTCACCTCCGGCGGCACGATGCAGCCCTTCTCCGGGTGCCCCATGACCGGGTCACACAGATACAGAGCCTTTGGGTTCACCGCCTTGATCCGCTCGACGCCAGCCAGGATCGCCCGCCCCTGCTCGGCACTGCCCAGGTAGCCGGAAAGCACAGCATCGCAGTGACCCAGCTCGCCAATATTGGAAATACCTTCCACCAACGCAGGAATTTGCGCCGGGGCAAGCACTTCACCCGCCCACTGGCCATACTGTGTGTGATTGGAGAACTGCACGGTATTGAGCGGCCAGACATTGACCCCGATACGCTGCATGGGAAACACCGCGGCGCTGTTGCCGGCGTGGCCGAACACCACATGGGACTGAATGGCGAGCAGGTGCGGGGTACGTTTCATGCGGGAGGTTTCCAAAGCTGTTTCAAGGATTGTGCGCAGCGCAGTATGAACTCGATTGCCACCTGTACGACAGGCCAGGGACGCAGTTAAGCTGGATCTACCTGTTTGGAGCATATGCAAATGTTGACCCTGGAGAACGTCTTCGTCCTGATGCTGTTGGCCACGGCAGGCGGCTGGTTGTGGCACAACCATGGGTTGCGCGAAAAAGCCCTGGAACGGGTCAAACAGCACTGTGCCAAGCTCGACCTCGAGCTGCTCGACGATGCCGTCGCACTCAAGCGCATCGCCTTTGTCCGTGACGCCAATGGCCGCAAGCGCCTGGCACGCATCTATGCCTTTGAGTTCACCGTCACCGGCGAGCAACGCCACCCGGGTACTGTGACCCAGTTCGGCGCGCACAGCGTGCAGATCGAGCTGGCGCCCTACCCGTTTGAAATCAAGACACCACCACGCACCGACAATGTCATCGAGATGCAGCAGTGGCGTCAGGAACACAATCGCTGGCGCAACTGATCAGCTGACGCGGCATTCGCTCAACCCCGCTTGCAGCGTGGGTTGCGATTGCGGCTGATCAAAAATCAGCTCGATACGGCTATCCCTGCGCCATTCACTGGGCTGCCATATCGGCATGTCACCCTTGAGCCCATTAAATGATTGCCAACCTTCCACGCTGTGGATAACCCCTTTGGCACGCCGCCATGGCAAGGTCCGCAAGAACGCCAGTAGGCGCTGTGGATAAAACTGCTGTGCGGGATGCCAGCGCCAGCCAATGCTCCAACCTCCCTCCCCCTCCTGCGCAAGACAGATCGGCTGGCTGGGGTCTGTCCACAATATTGTTGGGGCTCCCCCAAGATTGTCGACAATCTGGTTTTCCTGAAATGGGCTGTCGACAATCTCTACCAGGGCGCCAGGAAGGCTTGATAGCGGCACCTGGCCCTGTACCGACCACATCACATTCTTGTCGTTAAATTTATTAGTTATCAACAACTTAGATTTTTCATCCACAGCCTCCGACTTGTTGAAAAGCACGTATTCAGAGGCGTTGAAAGCCTGCTGTTGGGCGTCCGGAAGCGGCTCGTTTCGCGCCATGGATTGCGCATCGACAACCATCAACAATGGCTGAATTGTCAGCACTCCAGCCCACGGAGCCTGTTTCAGCTGAGCAAGCAGCTGCAACGGGTGACCCAGGCCAGACGGCTCGATAAACAGCCGGTCAGGCCGGGATTTGCGCAACAACCGGCCCAGGCCCACCTGAAACGGCATGCCGTTGACACAACACAGGCAGCCACCTGCAACCTCGCCGATGGCGATGCCATCTTCGTCACGGCTGAGCAACGCCGCATCCAGGCCAACCAGGCCGAATTCGTTGATCAAGACCGCCCAGCGTTCGTTGCGCGGGCGCTGGGCCAGCAGATGGCGGATCAGGGTGGTCTTGCCGGCGCCCAGGGGGCCGGCAATGACATGGGTGGGAATGTTCTGCAGCATGGGATGGCTTCAGGCGGGGTGAAGGCTCACTATGCGCCGTCAGGCTAGCCAGTCAAGGCTGAGCAGCAGGCGCCCTTGCTGGCCCGAGGGCGAGCGGTGCACCAGCCCTGCACCTTCGTTGCCCTGCCACTTCTCGCCCTTGAGTACAGCCACTTCACCGACGTGCAGTTTCTGAATGTTATGCACAGGCACTTGAGCTGTGTGTAACTCCCCGCGTGGGCTCTCCTGCTCTCGCAACCACTCGCTACCCGGGCCCGCATAGGTGGTGAGCAATCGCAACGGCACGTTATCCACATGAAAGCGCGGGCACATGGGCCCGGTCAGCACCCGCAGGCGCAAACCGACCCGCCGCGCGCCAACCAGGCAGGTATATGCCGCCACCAGCCAGGCTACATCGGCCACGAACGCTTCGTAACCCTGCAGGTCCGCCGCTTCGCGTAGCAAATCCGACATAACCGGCATCTGCTGCTCGTCCACATCCATTACCCACTGATCTGACAGGGGTTGCCCAAGGCTGACTACCAGCTCGGCAAAATCCTCCAGCTGTGGCGGCAAGCGCCGGCGCCAGACCGCCAGGTTCACGCCGTCCTGCAGCACGTCGGTCAACACCAGCGGCGTTTCGCCAAACACCTGGAAGATATCCACAGGCTTGAGCGCCTGGTTCATGCTGCTGCCTCCTCGTGCCAAGGGCCAAATGGATCAGCCAGACGCAACCAGCCCATAGGCCCCAACTCCATTTCTTCATCCGTCAACAAGCAGGCCTGAAGCTCTGTGGATAACTTTTTGAAGTCGATATTCTGACCAATGAACACTAATTCCTGCCGGCAGTCACCGGTTTCGGCGTGCCAGTGTTTCAAGATATCGGCAGTGTTATCCACATCCTGGGGCCACTGCTCGCGCGGCACGAAACGCCACCAACGGCCCGCCAGGCCATGGCGCATCATGCCACCTGCCTGGGACCAGCTACCGGCTTCCTGGTACTTGCTGGCCAACCAGAAAAAACCCTTCGAACGCAGCAGCCGACCATTGCTCCAGGGCTTGTGGATAAAATCAAAAAAGCGCTGTGGATGAAGTGGCCGCCGCCCCTGCCAGGTCGTGGCCGCGATGCCGTACTCTTCAGTCTCCGGCACATGCTCGCCGCGCAATTCTTGCAACCAGCCAGGCGCTTGAGCAGCCTGGTCGAAGTCGAATAGGCCAGTGTCCAGAATGCGCGCCAGCGGCACCTGGCCCATGACCATGGGCACGATCTGCGCCCGGGCGTTGAGGCTGCGCAAAATGGCCATGAGTTCTTCGCGCTCGTGCTGGCTGATCAGGTCGATCTTGCTCAGCAACAACACATCGGCGAACTCCACCTGCTCGATCAGCAGATCACTGATCGACCGCTCGTCCTCTTCGCCCAAGGTTTCACCACGGCTGGCCAGGCTGTCTGCTGCCTGGTAATCGCGTAAAAAATTCAGGCCATCGACCACAGTGACCATGGTATCCAACCGCGCCATGTCGGAAAGGCTGCGGCCCTGCTCGTCGCGAAACGTGAACGTCTCGGCAACCGGCAGCGGCTCCGAGATACCCGTGGACTCGATGAGCAAATAATCGAAGCGGCCTTCTTCGGCCAGCCGCGCAACCTCTTCGAGCAGGTCTTCACGCAGTGTGCAGCAGATGCAGCCGTTGCTCATCTCGACCAGTTTCTCTTCAGCGCGGTTGAGGCTGACGTTGCGCTGCACCTCGCTGGCGTCGATGTTGATTTCACTCATGTCGTTGACGATGACCGCGACCCGCAGGTGGTCGCGGTTACGCAGCACATGGTTGAGCAAAGTGCTCTTGCCGGCGCCAAGGAAGCCAGACAGCACGGTGACAGGGAGACGATTGGACATGGCGAAACCTCTTCAGGCGAGCGCATTCGAAACGATGCATTGCACAATGTTATAAAGTAACAATACAATTTCGCCAAGCCGTTCTCGACAGACGAGTATTCACCGGGGATGAAAAATGAATCTGCTGCGCGCCATGGTGTTGCTGTTGCTCGCCATGCCTACTTCGCTGTTCGCCATGCCAAAGAACAGCCCGATGGCGATGTGTACACGCAGCGCGACACTGCTTGCCTGCCAGGACGGCAAAGGCAGCTATTACAGCGTGCGCAACGAAGGAAATATGTTCTACCTGCGCGGCTACGACTTCACCAGCCGGCGCCTATGGGCACAAACCAACAGCCGCTATGGCACGTTGACCTTTTTTACCGGCCTGGCCAGCGATGGCGAAGCCTGGGTGGGTTACAGCCGTCGCGTTGGCTGGACCACTCTGAACCGCGTATCCAGCTCCAGTGGGCAGCGCTTCAAGCTGCATTGCAGCCTGATCGGCGCTTGCCACTGATGCCTCTTTTTGTTTGGAAAGCCAGATGACCCAGCTCAAGCTCCCCGACATCGCAGCACAAGCCCTGGAGTACACCTTGCCTTTGGACTGGGTGGGCATGTGCGGCATCGCCTTGCCTGTGCAATTCGAAGGGCGCACCGCAGCCGCCAAAATCGATGCAGGCGTAAGCCTGGTTGACGGCAGTTCACGCGGTATCCATATGTCGCGGCTTTACCTTGCCCTTGAGACATTGGAGCACCAGTCCGTCACTCCGCTGGCAATCAGGCGGCTACTGGCTGATTTCCTGAGCAGCCATGAGGGCCTTTCTTCGGCAGCCTACCTGCGCCTGCGCTTCGAGCACATGCTGAAACGGCCGGCTTTGATCAGCCCATTGGCAGGCTGGAAAGGCTATGCGGTAACAGTCGATGCAAGGATAGAAAATGAAATGTTCCACGTGGAACTATCTGTTTCCGTTCCGTACTCCTCCACCTGCCCGTGCTCGGCTGCACTTGCACGGCAACTGATTCAGCAGCAGTTCCTGGACGATTTCAGCGAGCAGCAGGTCGAAAAATCCGCCATATTGCAGTGGCTGGGTAGCGCCAAAGGCATTGTGGCGACGCCCCATAGCCAACGCAGTACCGCGCAAATTCAGGTACGGCTGCGCGGCACTCAGCAGGATCTACCCATCACCGAATTGATTAACTGCGTAGAGGGAAGCTTGGGGACCGCTGTGCAGACTGCTGTGAAACGTGCAGACGAACAAGCCTTCGCCTTGGCCAACGGGCAGAACCTGATGTTCTGCGAAGACGCCGCACGACGCCTGCACAACTCACTGCGGCAAATGGAATGGAGCACGGCCTTCAAGCTGCGCGTGGAACATGCAGAAAGCCTGCATGCCCACGACGCCGTCGCTACCAGCCAATGGCAATGGGACGTCAGCTGCGCGGTTTGACCGTGCCACAGTCATTACCTAGCCACACCGCACGGGTGTTCATGCTGCCTTGCTGCTGCACACCCGAAGCGTTGAAGGTACCACTGACCTGAGTAGTGAACTCCCGGTCGCTGAGGAAGGTAGCCTGGCCAGTACCTTGTGCCTTGGGGCAGCTGAACTGGAACTTCCACACATTACCGGTACGGTCGGTAATCTTTTGAGTGCAGCCCGATTTCGGATCCTGCAGTGGGATATCGTTGGTGGCCACCTGCTCTGGCGTCAGGCACGAACGCACACCATTGCCACCGACAGTTACCCCCTGTTTCGCCAATACCCCCTCCATCATCGCGCGTTGCTCTGGCGGCAGATTTTTCAACTGACCGAGCATGAACTGCATGTCGGGTAACGGTTTGCCATCGACCTGCATATTGCTGGTGGTCAGCTCCCACAAACCTGGTTGCAGCATCTGGGCATGCACCAGTGGGCTGCTCATGGCCAGGGCCAACGCCAACAGTGGCAGACGAATCTTCATGGACGATCGCTCCTGAAAAAACCGGCCAAGCGGGCCGGGCTGAAACTTGGACGCCAAATCCACCTTCAGGTTGCAAGGCGGACCGGGAACGTGTTCTGTTACCTCAAGTGTACTCGGCAAGCAGGATGCATATGGATTACCACAGCCCCTACTTTTTTGGTTACCTACTCGGACTGATTCACTTACTGGGTATCGTCGCCGCGCTGCACGCGATCTTTACCGTGCGTACCGCCCAAGGCGCCATCGCCTGGGCCATGCCCTTGTTTTTCATCCCCTACCTTACCTTGATCCCCTACCTGATCTTCGGCGCCCGCTCGTTCTATGCCTACATCAAGGCCAGGCGCCAGGCCAACCAGGAGATGCACGTGGCCATGGCCAATCTCAACTGGCGGCCTTGGGTGGAAGAAGCCCTCACCGCCCGGGAATCAGAAAGCTACACAGCCCTGCGCGCCATGCCCAAGCTGGGCCGCATGCCCTGCCTGGCGAACAACCAGGTGAAGTTGCTGATCGATGGAAAGGCCACCTTCGATGCCATCTTCGCCGCCATCGACAAAGCCCGCGATGTGGTGCTGGTGCAGTTCTTCATCATCCATGACGACAACCTCGGCAAGGCACTGCAACAACTGCTGCTCCGTAAGGCCGCCGAAGGGGTGCAGGTATTCGTGCTCTATGACCGCGTCGGCAGCCATGCCTTGCCAGCCCGCTACAGCCAGCAGCTGCGCGACGGCGGTGTGCAGATTCATGCCTTCGCCACCCGCCGCGGTTGGTTCAACCGCTTTCAGGTAAACTTCCGCAACCACCGCAAGATCGTGGTAGTGGATGGCCTGATTGGATTCATCGGCGGGCACAACGTGGGCGATGAATACCTCGGTGAGCACCCGAAGCTTTCCCCTTGGCGCGACACCCATGTGCAAATCGGCGGGCCGGTGCTGGCCTGCCTGCAGGAGTCGTTCGCCGAAGACTGGTACTGGGCCACGCGCCAGCTACCGCCGCTGATCCTGCCGGATACCTACCCGGACAACGGCGTGCTGTGCCAGGCCTTGGCCAGCGGCCCGGCCGACCCGCAGGAAACCTGCTCGCTGTTCTTCCTCGAAGCAATCCACTCCGCCACCCGCCGGGTGTGGATCACCAGTCCCTACTTCATCCCGGACGAGGCGGTGTTCGCCGCCTTGCGCCTGGCGGTGCTACGTGGGGTCGATGTACGCGTGCTGATCCCGTCACGACCAGACCATCGTGTGGTCTATGCCGCCTCAAGCCTGTTCGCCTTCGAAGCGGTGCGCGCGGGTGTGCGCATGTTCCGCTATCAGCCGGGCTTCCTGCATCAGAAGGTGGTGCTGGTGGACGATGATGTCAGCGCGATCGGCAGTGCCAACCTGGACAACCGCTCGTTCCGTCTGAATTTCGAGATCACCCTGCTCACCGTCGACCGCAGCTTCGCCGACCAGGTGGAGAAGATGCTGATCAATGACTTTGAACAGTCGCGGGAAATCACTGCGGAGGACAGCCTGGACACTCATCGACTGCAGCAGTTGGGGATGCGGATTGCACGGCTGATTTCGCCAATCCTTTAAGCTAAGCAGTATGAGTGTGGGAGCGGCCTTGCGGCCCTCTCGCGACACAAGGCCGCTCCCACAAAATCCGCATCTACATGCTTAGCGATACAGATCTTCGCGCGTCCAGGGCAGGTCATGGTGCCCGTCGGCGTATGGCTTCACTGCCAAGATCTGGTGCAGGTTGATCCAGCCCTTCTCAAAGGCATAGGCACAACCTGCAAGGTACAGGCGCCAGATGCGCAGGGTTTTTTCCGGCACCAGCGCCGCCGCCTTGTGCAGCTGATTCTCCAGGTTTTCGCTCCAGTGATGCAGGGTCTTGGCGTAGTGCAGGCGCAGGCTTTCCACGTCTACCACCTCCAGTCCCGCTTCGCAGAGGCTGGCGCTGATCATCGACAGGTGAGGCAGCTCGCCATGGGGGAACACGTAGCGGTCGATGAACTCACCTGCGCCACGTCCGACCGGGCGGCCATCGACATGCTTGGCGGTGATCCCGTGGTTCATCACCAGCCCCCCTTCCCTCACGGCGCCGAACAGTTTCTGGCAATACAGCGCCAGGTTGGCATGCCCGACATGCTCGAACATACCAACGCTGACAACCTTGTCGAAGCGACCGTCTTGAGGCAGGTCACGGTAGTCGAGAATCTGCAGGTCGACCTTGTCGGCCAACCCTTCGGCCTTGACCCGCTGCCTGCCAAGCTTGAGCTGCTCCTTGCTCAAGGTGATGCCGAATACCTTGGCGTCATATTCCCGTGCAGCGAAGCGCGCAAGGCCACCCCAACCACAGCCCACGTCCAGCAGGTAGTCGCCGGCATTGAGGCGCAACTTGCGACACAGGTGGTCGAACTTGTCCTGCTGTGCCTGATCGAGCGTGTTATCAGGCTCGCGAAAGTAGGCGCACGAATAGGCCATGTCCTGATCCAGCCACAGCCGATAGAACGCGTTGGAAACATCGTAGTGATAGGAAATGGCTTCAGCGTCAGTGCTTTTGTCGTGAGCAAGCCGCGCCGGCGAAGCCTCTTCAAAATCAGGCAACAGCGCCTCGCTCAGCTCATCACATACCCGGATGGCTTCACCGATGTCGCCTTCCAGCTCCAGCTTGCCTTCGACGAACGCTGTGCCCAACTGCTCCAGGCTCGGGTGCGTCAACTGGCTGATCAACTGTGGCTCTTTGACCAGGATGGTGACCTGCGGGCTAGGCCCCAGATCGAACTGGTTACCGTCCCACAATTTCAGCCGCAGCGGCAGATGCAGGCTCTGCAGTGCAGGTGGAAGTTGCGCGAGCATGAACAACCCTCCCTATCCGTTTCTGGCTACAACGCCTGATATTTCGAACGTCGTCGGATCAGAGTAGTTCATTGGTGGGAGGTTTCCTCTAAACGAGACCAAGGTCTAGAACCAACTGATCTTATCCATACAGCAGATTGTATACAATTCTCGCATCTCAGCTTAACCTTGTGCCCCTCTCGCGCTTCTACATCCTGGAGTTGAACCCATGAAATCCTATGACGTGGTGATCATCGGCGGTGGCCCTGGCGGCTACAACGCAGCCATCCGCGCTGGCCAGCTTGGCCTGAGTGTTGCCTGCGTGGAAGGCCGCTCGACCTTGGGCGGCACTTGTTTGAACGTGGGCTGCATGCCCTCCAAGGCACTGTTGCATGCGTCCGAGCTGTACGAGGCCGCCAGCGGTGAAGAGTTCGCCCACCTCGGTATCGAAGTAAAGCCCACCCTTAACCTCGCCCAGATGATGAAACAGAAGGACGAGAGCGTGACCGGCCTGACCAAAGGTATCGAATACCTGTTCCGCAAGAACAAGGTCGACTGGATCAAAGGTTGGGGCCGCCTGGACGGCGTCGGCAAGGTTGTAGTAAAGGCTGAAGACGGCAGCGAAACTGCGCTGCAAGCCAAGGATGTGGTCATCGCCACCGGCTCGGAGCCCACCCCTCTGCCGGGGGTGACCATCGATAACCAGCGCATCATCGACTCGACCGGCGCACTGTCGCTGCCGCAAGTGCCCAAGCATCTGGTCGTCATCGGTGCCGGCGTGATCGGCCTTGAGTTGGGTTCCGTCTGGCGCCGCCTGGGCAGCCAAGTCACCGTCATCGAATACCTTGATCGCATCTGCCCAGGTACCGACACGGAAACCGCCAAGACCCTGCAAAAGGCACTCGCCAAGCAAGGCATGGTGTTCAAGCTGGGCAGCAAAGTGACTCAAGCCACTGCAAGTGCCGAGGGTGTGAGCCTGACGCTGGAGCCTGCTGCCGGCGGCACCGCAGAATCGCTGCAGGCCGATTACGTGCTGGTGGCTATCGGCCGCCGCCCTTATACCAAGGGGCTGAACCTTGAGAGCGTGGGCCTGGAAACCGACAAGCGCGGCATGCTCGGTAACGAACACCACCGCACTTCTGTGCCCGGTGTGTGGGTGATTGGTGACGTCACTTCCGGCCCGATGCTGGCGCACAAGGCCGAAGACGAAGCCGTAGCCTGCATCGAGCGTATTGCCGGCAAGCCCCACGAGGTCAACTACAACCTCATCCCTGGCGTGATCTACACCCGCCCGGAGTTGGCCACCGTGGGCAAGACCGAAGAGCAGCTCAAAGCCGAAGGGCGTGCTTATAAAGTCGGCAAATTCCCCTTCACCGCTAACAGCCGCGCCAAGATCAACCACGAGACCGAAGGCTTCGCCAAAGTCATCGCCGATGCCCAAACCGATGAAGTGCTAGGTGTGCACCTGGTGGGCCCAAGCGTCAGCGAGATGATCGGTGAGTTCTGTGTGGCCATGGAATTCTCGGCCTCGGCAGAAGACATCGCCCTGACCTGCCACCCCCACCCGACCCGCTCCGAGGCCTTGCGCCAGGCAGCGATGAATGTGGACGGCATGGCGATGCAGATCTGACAGTACCCCTCGCTCCCCAAGGCATTCGAGTCATATGTCCTGGGGCGCTATTGCCTGATCATCATTAAGCAAAAAGCCCTCCATATGGAGGGCTTTTTACCGGTCATGACAGCCTCTTACTCAACAGTCACCGACTTGGCCAGGTTACGCGGCTGATCCACGTCGGTGCCTTTGAGCACGGCCACGTAGTACGACAGCAGTTGCAGTGGAATGGTGTACAGGATCGGCGCCAGCGCATCGGCGATGTGCGGCACCTTGATCACGTGAGTGCCTTCACCATTGGTCATGCCAGCGTGCTCGTCGGCGAACACTACCAACTCGCCACCACGGGCACGCACTTCCTGCAGGTTGGACTTCAGCTTCTCCAGCAGTTCGTTGTTCGGGGCAACGGTAACCACCGGCATGTCGTTATCCACCAATGCCAACGGGCCGTGCTTCAACTCGCCTGCCGGGTACGCTTCAGCGTGGATGTAGGAGATTTCCTTGAGCTTGAGCGCACCTTCCATCGCCACCGGGTACTGTGCACCCCGGCCGAGGAATAAGGTGTGGTGCTTGTCGGCGAACAGCTCGGCGATTTTCTCGACAGTAGCGTCCATGGCCAGGGCTTCACCCAGGCGGGTCGGCAGGCGACGCAGCTCTTCAACCAGCTCGGCTTCGACGCCCTCTTCCAGAGTACCGCGCACTTGGCCCAGGGCCAAGGTCAGCAGCATCAGCGACACCAGCTGAGTGGTGAAGGCTTTGGTCGAGGCCACACCGATTTCCGGGCCGGCCAAGGTCAGCAGAGTCAGGTCCGACTCACGCACCAGCGAGCTGATGCCCACGTTGCAGATTGCCAGGCTGCCGAGGAAGCCCAGCTCCTTGGCGTTACGCAGCGCGGCCAGGGTGTCAGCAGTTTCGCCCGACTGCGAGATGGAGACGAACAGGGTATCCGGCTGCACCACGACCTTGCGGTAACGGAATTCGCTGGCCACTTCCACCTGACACGGGATGCCAGCCAGGCTTTCCAGCCAGTAACGGGCAACCATACCGGCGTGGTAGCTGGTACCACAGGCAACGATCTGCACGTTGCGCACTTTGGCGAACAGTTCGGCGGCCTGCGGGCCGAAGGCCTGTACCAACACGTTGTCCTTGCCCAGGCGGCCTTCCAGGGTGCGCTGGACCACGCTTGGCTGCTCGTGGATTTCCTTGAGCATGAAGTGGCGATAGTTGCCCTTGTCGGCAGCTTCAGCACCTTCATGGTACTGCACGGTTTCGCGTTGAACCTTGTTGCCTTGCTGGTCCCAGATGGTGACCTGGTCACGACGGATTTCAGCGATATCGCCTTCCTCCAGGTACATGAAGCGGTCGGTGACTTGGCGCAGCGCCAGCTGGTCGGAGGCCAGGAAGTTCTCGCCCAGGCCCAGGCCGATGACCAGCGGGCTGCCGCTGCGTGCAGCTACCAGGCGGTCAGGCTGCCCGGCGCTGATCAGTGCCAAGCCATAGGCGCCATGCAGGCGTTTCACCGCGGCTTTCAGGGCATCGGCCAGGTCCGGGATGCTCTTCAGGGTGTGGTGGATCAGGTGGACGATGACCTCGGTGTCAGTCTGCGAACTGAAGACGTAGCCCAGGCCTTTCAGCTCTTCGCGCAGCTCTTCGTGGTTTTCGATGATGCCGTTGTGCACCACAGCCACTTCATCGCCCGAGAAGTGCGGGTGGGCGTTGCCTTCGGTCGGCGCACCGTGGGTCGCCCAACGGGTGTGGGCAATACCCAGCTGACCTACCAGCGGGTCAGCGGCGACAGCAGCTTGCAACTCGCTCACCTTGCCGATACGGCGACGGCGCTCAAGTTCACCCGCCTGGGTCAGAACGGCCAGGCCGGCGCTGTCGTAACCACGGTACTCAAGACGCTTGAGGCCCTCGATCAGGATGGCTGTGATATTGCGCTCGGCGACAGCACCAACGATTCCACACATGTTTTATTTCTCCTGGCTGATCGCGGCGCAGATCAGGTTGATGCCGCGAGCTTGAATTTGTTCGCGTGCCGCTGCGGGCAGGCGCTCATCTGTAATAAGGGTGTGCACGCTGCTCCAGGGCAGCTCAAGGTTAGGGATCTTGCGCCCCACCTTGTCCGACTCGACCATTACGATCACTTCACGGGCGACTTCGGCCATGACCCGGCTCAACCCAAGCAACTCGTTGAAGGTGGTGGTCCCCCGGCCAAGGTCGATGCCGTCCGCACCGATGAACAGTTGGTCGAAATCGTAGGAGCGCAATACCTGCTCGGCGACCTGCCCCTGGAATGATTCAGAATGAGGGTCCCAGGTGCCACCGGTCATCAGCAGCACAGGCTCGTGTTCAAGGTCACAGATGGCACGGGCCACGTTCAGCGAATTGGTCATCACCACCAGGCCTGGCTGACGCCCTAGCTCGGGGATCATCGCGGCGGTGGTGCTGCCGCTGTCGATGATGATGCGCGCATGCTCGCGAATTCGCCCCACGGCGGCACGTGCGATGGCCTTCTTGTAGGAAGACACAGGTTGGGCAGGTTCACCCAGCAGTTCCTGCGGCACCGGGACCGCACCACCGTAACGGCGTAACAACAGACCGTTTGTTTCAAGGGCGGCGAGGTCTTTGCGAATGGTCACTTCCGAAGTCTCGAAACGCTTGGCCAAGGCGTCCACACTCACCTCGCCCTGCTCGCTGAGCAAAGCCAGGATATTGTGCCGCCGCTGTGGTGTGTTTCGTTTCGACATGAGCGCTTAAGTTTCGTTTCGAAAGATAATGGTTGCAATCAAAACCTAATACGCTTGTTTCGTCAAGCAGTGGCTGCCCTGTGGATAGTTTCTTCAGGTTTGGGGCGATCCCTCTGAAGGAGCGGCCAATAAAAAAAGCCGACTTATTCGCATAAGTCGGCTTTCGATCGAAGCAGCTGTGGGTAACTCAGCTCTTCTTGATTTTCTCCGGCCGCTTCCAGCCCGAGATGTTGCGCTGACGCGCGCGGCCCACAGCCAGGTCGCCGGCTTCGACGGCCTGTGTGATGGTCGAACCGGCTGCGGTGGTCGCACCGGCCTTGATTTCCACAGGCGCCACCAGCGAGTTGTTCGAACCGATAAACACGTCCTCGCCCATCACCGTCTTGAACTTGTTGGCGCCATCGTAGTTGCAGGTGATGGTACCGGCGCCGATATTGGTGCGTGCACCGATTTCAGCGTCGCCCAGGTAGGTGAGGTGACCTGCCTTGGCGCCTTCACCCAGGTGGGCGTTTTTCAGTTCGACGAAGTTACCCACATGGGCCTTGGCGTCCAGCACGCTGCCCGGGCGCAGGCGGGCGAACGGGCCTGCGTCGCTACCCTCGCCCATTACGGCACCTTCGAGGTGGCTGTTTGCCTTGACCACTGCGCCTTTGCGCAGGGTGGAGTTCTTGATCACGCAATTAGGACCAATCTGCACATCGTCCTCGATGACCACTTTGCCTTCGAGAATCACGTTGATGTCGATCAGTACGTCACGACCAACGGTCACTTCACCCCGTACGTCGAAGCGCGCCGGGTCGCGCAGGGTCACGCCCTGGGCCATCAGGCGGCGGCCTTCACGCAACTGGTAGTGGCGCTCCAGCTCCGACAGCTGGCGACGATCGTTGGCACCCTGCACTTCCATCGGGTCGTGTGGCTGTTCGGTGGCCACAACCAGGCCATCAGCCACTGCCATGGCGATAACGTCAGTCAGGTAGTACTCGCCCTGAGCATTGTTGTTCGACAGCCGGCCCATCCAGTCGGCCAAGCGCGCGGCTGGCAGCGCCAGAATACCGGTGTTGCCTTCCTTGATCGCTTTCTGCGCGTCGTTGGCGTCCTTGTGCTCAACGATGGCAGTCACCTTACCCTGCTCGTCACGCACGATGCGGCCATAGCCGGTCGGGTCATCGAGCGCGACGGTAAGCAGACCCAGTTGCTCAGCATTGGCCTTGGCCAGCAGACGCTGCAAGGTCTCCACTTCGATCAATGGTACATCGCCGTACAGTACCAGCACGGTGTCGGCGGTCACGGCTGGCAGAGCCTGGGCTACCGCATGGCCGGTGCCCAACTGTTTTTCCTGCATGACGAAGTTCAAGTCGTCAGCGGCCAGACGCTCGCGAACCAGCTCCGCACCATGGCCAATGACCACGTGGATACCTTGCGGCTGCAGTTGGCGCGCACTGTGGATAACATGGCCAAGCATGGAGTTGCCGGCTACCGGGTGCAGCACCTTGGGCAGCGCCGAGCGCATGCGAGTGCCTTGGCCCGCGGCGAGAATAACGATATCGAGTGACATTACTGGCTACCAATCCTGGGTGGTCAGTGAAATGACCGGGGAAATCAGAAAAAGAAAAAGGGTAGCCGAGGCTACCCTTTTACTCAATCGCAACAGAAGTTATCAGCCGAGGCCGATTACTTGCCTTTGCGCATTTGCTGGACGGTACGCAGCTGGGCTGCGGCCTCGGCCAGACGTGCGGCGGCGGCACCGTAGTCGAAGTCCGCGCCTTTCAGATTCAGGGCGTTCTCAGCAGCCTTGAGGGCTTCCTGAGCTTGCGCTTCATCCAGGTCTGCAGCACGTTGCACGGTATCGGCAAGCACCTTGACCATGTTCGGCTGAACCTCGAGGAAGCCACCAGAGATGTAGAACACCTCTTGGGCGCCACCCTGCTTGGTCAGCGTGATCGGACCTGGCTTCAGATTGGTGATCAGCGGCGCGTGGCCTGGAGCGATACCAAGATCACCCAGGTTACCGTGCGCAACCACCATCTCGACCAGACCGGAGAAAATTTCTCCTTCCGCGCTGACGATATCGCAATGGACTGTCATAGCCATCTGCTTGCCTCAACCTGATAGCGCCCCTTGCGGGGCGCAGGAATTACAGTTTCTTGGCTTTCTCGATCGCTTCGTCGATGCTGCCGACCATGTAGAACGCTTGTTCTGGCAGGTGGTCGTAGTCACCTTTGAGGATGCCGCTGAAGCCAGCGATGGTGTCTTTCAGGGAAACGTACTTGCCTGGCGAACCGGTGAAGACTTCGGCCACGAAGAACGGCTGCGACAGGAAGCGCTGGATCTTACGAGCGCGGGCTACCAGTTGCTTGTCGGTCTCGGACAGTTCGTCCATACCCAGGATCGCAATGATGTCCTTCAGCTCTTTGTAGCGCTGCAGAACATACTGAACGCCACGAGCAGTGTCGTAGTGCTCATTGCCGATCACGTTCGGGTCCAGCTGGCGCGAAGTCGAGTCCAGTGGGTCGACCGCTGGGTAGATACCCAGGGAGGCGATGTCACGGGACAGAACGACGGTGGCGTCCAAGTGGGCGAAGGTGGTCGCTGGCGACGGGTCGGTCAAGTCGTCCGCAGGTACGTATACGGCCTGTACGGAGGTGATCGAACCTTCCTTGGTGGAGGTGATGCGCTCTTGCAGAACGCCCATCTCTTCAGCCAGGGTCGGCTGGTAACCTACTGCCGAAGGCATACGGCCCAGCAGTGCGGATACTTCGGTACCGGCCAGGGTGTAACGATAGATGTTGTCGACGAACAGCAGAACGTCGTTACCTTCGTCACGGAACTTCTCAGCCATGGTCAGGCCGGTCAGCGCTACGCGCAGACGGTTTCCTGGTGGCTCGTTCATCTGACCGTAGACCAGCGCTACCTTGTCGAGAACGTTGGAGTCCTTCATCTCGTGGTAGAAGTCGTTACCCTCACGAGTACGCTCACCCACACCAGCGAACACGGAGTAACCGCTGTGTTCCATGGCGATGTTACGGATCAGTTCCATCATGTTTACGGTCTTGCCTACACCGGCACCACCGAACAGACCAACCTTACCACCCTTGGCGAACGGGCAAACCAGGTCGATAACCTTGATGCCGGTTTCCAGCAGGTCGTTGCCGCCTGCCTGGTCAGCGAACGAAGGCGCTGGCTGGTGGATACCGCGACGCTCTTCTTCGCCGATCGGGCCGGCTTCGTCGATCGGGTTGCCCAGTACGTCCATGATGCGGCCCAGGGTGGCCTTACCAACAGGAACGGAAATGGCAGCACCGGTGTCGACGACATCCAGACCGCGCTTCAGGCCTTCGGTCGAGCCCATCGCAATGGTACGAACCACGCCGTCGCCCAGCTGCTGCTGGACTTCGAGGGTGGTTTCCGCGCCTTGTACTTTCAGCGCGTTGTATACACTCGGCACGACGTCACGTGGGAATTCCACGTCGATGACGGCGCCGATGATTTGAACGATACGTCCGCTACTCATAGCTGGATCCTCTGAATATTTGAACCGTTAAACCGCGGCAGCGCCGCCGACGATTTCCGAGATCTCCTGGGTGATCGCAGCCTGACGCGCCTTGTTGTAGATCAACTGAAGCTCTTTGATCAAATCACCGGCGTTGTCTGTGGCGTTCTTCATCGCGATCATCCGGGCCGCTTGTTCAGCAGCGTTGTTCTCGACCACCGCCTGGTACACCTGCGACTCCACGTAACGCACCATCAAGCCGTCCAGCAGCTCTTTTGCGTCGGGTTCGTACAGGTAATCCCAGTGATGCTTGAGATCCTGATCCGGGGTTGCCACCAACGGTACCAATTGCTCGACCGTTGGCTTCTGGGTCATGGTGTTGATGAACTTGTTCGAAACCACGGAGAGGCGATCGATACGGCCGTCCAGGTAGGCGTCCAGCATCACTTTGACGGAGCCGATCAGATCGTTGATCGATGGCTCTTCACCCAAGTGGCTGATCGCTGCTACGACGTTACCGCCAAAGATGCGGAAGAAAGTCGCACCCTTGCTGCCGATCACGCACAGGTCGATTTCCACGCCCTGTTCGCGGTTTGCGTTCATGTCCTTGACCAGGGCCTTGAACAGGTTGGTGTTCAAGCCACCGCACAGACCACGGTCACTGCTCACCACGATATAACCGGTGCGCTTTACAGGGCGCTCGATCATGAATGGGTGGCGGTATTCCGGGTTGGCGTTGGCCAGATGACCGATCACCTGGCGGATACGCTCCGCGTAAGGACGGCTAGCAGCCATGCGCATTTGTGCCTTGCGCATCTTGCTGACCGCCACTTTCTCCATGGCGCTGGTAATTTTTTGCGTGCTTTTGATGCTCGCAATCTTACTGCGAATCTCTTTTGCGCCTGCCATGTATCACCTATCAGGTTAGCAAGCGGGGGCCTGAGCCCCCGCTGCGGCTTACCAGGTCTGGGTGGCCTTGAACTTCTCGATACCGGCTTTCAGGCCTGCGTCGATTTCGTCGTTGAAGTCACCCTTCACGTTGATCTTCGCCATCAGTTCAGCGTGATCACGGTTGAAGAAGGCGATCAGTGCTTGCTCGAAGCTGCCGATCTTGGAGACTTCTACGTCAGTCAGGAAGCCACGCTCAGCGGCGTACAGCGACAGAGCCATGTCCGCAATGGACATCGGCGCATACTGCTTCTGCTTCATCAGCTCGGTAACGCGCTGACCATGCTCCAGCTGCTTGCGGGTCGCCTCGTCCAGATCGGACGCGAACTGGGCGAATGCAGCCAGTTCACGGTACTGAGCCAGCGCGGTACGAATACCACCGGACAGCTTCTTGATGATCTTGGTCTGAGCGGCACCACCCACACGGGATACCGAAACACCGGCGTTCACTGCAGGGCGGATGCCCGAGTTGAACATGGCCGATTCCAGGAAGATCTGACCGTCGGTGATGGAAATCACGTTGGTCGGAACGAACGCGGAAACGTCGCCTGCCTGGGTTTCGATGATCGGCAGAGCGGTCAGGGAACCGGTTTTGCCAGTGACAGCACCGTTGGTGAACTTCTCGACGTACTCTTCCGAAACGCGCGATGCACGCTCCAGCAGACGGGAGTGGAGATAGAACACGTCGCCTGGGTACGCTTCACGTCCTGGTGGACGGCGCAGCAACAGGGAGATCTGACGGTAGGCAACGGCCTGCTTGGACAGGTCATCGTAAACGATCAGTGCGTCTTCACCGCGGTCACGGAAGAACTCGCCCATGGTGCAACCGGCGTATGGCGCCAGGAATTGCAGTGCGGCGGATTCCGAAGCACTGGCAACAACCACGATGGTGTTGGCCAGGGCGCCGTTTTCTTCCAGCTTGCGAACGATGTTGGCAACGGTGGAACGCTTCTGGCCGACAGCTACATAAACACAGAAAATACCGGAGTCTTTCTGGTTGATGATGGCGTCGATGGCCATGGCGGTCTTGCCGATCTGACGGTCGCCAATGATCAGCTCACGCTGGCCACGGCCGACAGGGATCATGGCGTCGACGGATTTGTAGCCAGTCTGTACAGGCTGGTCTACCGACTTACGCCAGATCACGCCTGGAGCAACTTTCTCGACTGCGTCGGTCTGGGTGTTGCCCAGAGGACCTTTGCCGTCGATCGGGTTACCCAGTGCGTCGACGACGCGACCCAGCAGTTCCTTACCAACCGGAACTTCCAGGATGCGGCCGGTGCACTTGGCGCTCATGCCTTCGGCGAGGGTGTCGTAGGCACCCAGGATCACTGCACCTACGGAGTCTTGCTCCAGGTTCAGTGCCATGCCGTAGACGCCGCCCGGGAACTCGATCATTTCGCCGTACATGACGTCGGCCAGACCGTGGATCCGCACGATACCGTCGGAAACCGAAACGACGGTACCTTCGTTACGGGCTTGGGAGCTCACATCGAGGTTATCGATGCGGCCCTTGATGATTTCACTAATTTCGGAAGGATTGAGTTGCTGCATTGCTCTGCTGCCCCTTCAAACTCAAGATTTCAATGCTTCGGCCAGTTTCGCGATTTTGCCGCGAACAGAGCCATCGATTACCAGGTCACCAGCGCGGATGACGACGCCGCCAATCAGGCTGGCATCCTCCGACGCGTGCAGGCGCACTTCCTGGCCTAACCGTGCACTGAGAACCTTGGCGAGTTTGTCTTGCTGTTCTTGGTTCAACGCGAAGGCACTGGTGACTTCCACGTCCACGGATTTCTCTTGTTCTGCCTTGTACAGGTCAAACAGAGCGGCAATCTCCGGCAGAAGCAGGAGACGGTCGTTTTCCGCGGCAACATGAATGAAATTCTGTGCCTGTGCATTGAACTTGTCACCGCACACGTCAATGAACGTGGCGGCCTTTTCTGCGCTCGTCAGTCGCGGGGCCTTGAGCAGGCGCTGCATGGTGTCGTCTTGCGACACCGCAGCAGCCAGGCCGAGCATGGCTGACCAATTGGCCAGTTGCTGATGGGCCTGGGCATGCTCAAAGGCAGCCTTAGCGTAAGGTCGGGCCAACGTGGTCAGTTCTGCCATGATCGCCCTCGCTTAAATTTCAGCGGCCAGTTTGTTAACCAGCTCCGCATGCGCGTTTTGATCGATTGTGGCGCCAAGGATCTTTTCAGCACCGCCAACGGCCAGAGCACCCACTTGGGCACGCAGGGCGTCTTTAGCGCTGTTCAGTTCCTGTTCGATCTCGGCCAGAGCCTGAGCCTTCACACGGTCAGCTTCGACGCGGGCCTGTTCACGGGCTTCCTCGACAAGCTGAGCAGCGCGTTTCTTGCTTTGCTCAATGATTTCGGCTGCCTGGGCTTTAGCTTCACGCAGTTGCTGGCCCGCTTTCTCTTGGGCCAGCTCCAGGTCGCGAGCTGCGCGGTTGGCAGCGTCCAAGCCGTCGGCAATCTTCTTTTGGCGCTCTTGCAGGGCAGTGATGACCGGAGGCCATACATACTTCATGCAGAAGAGTACAAAAATCAGGAAAGCAACGGATTGGCCAATCAGGGTTGCATTAATGTTCACGCCAACACCTCGCTCGGTCTTAATTCATACAGCCATCAACTCGTGGTGACGAGTGATTAGCCGGCGATCTGACCAACGAACGGATTCGCGAAGGTGAAGAACAGAGCGATACCAACACCGATCATGGTTACGGCGTCGAGCAGACCGGCAACGATGAACATTTTAACCTGCAGCATCGGAACCATTTCTGGTTGACGAGCAGCGCCTTCCAGGAATTTGCCGCCCAGCAGGCCGAAACCAATGGCGGTACCCAGAGCACCCAGGCCGATCAGCAGAGCAACAGCGATAGCGGTCAGACCAACTACAGTTTCCATCTTTCCTCCCGACTTTTACGTCGTATTGGTTAGGTTTTTAGTTTGAAGCGGTAAAACAAATCGTTTGGTACAGCATGCCCTTGCGGACTTTTTAAGCCCTCCCCCCGAACGGGCGGGGAAGGCTATCAGACACGCCAGGCGGTCTTAATGGTTATCTTCGTGCGCCATCGACAGGTAGACGATGGTCAGCATCATGAAGATGAAAGCTTGCAGGGTGATGATCAGGATGTGGAACACAGCCCACGCCCATTGCAGCACCACACCCAGGCCGCTGAGCCACAGCAGGCCGGAGCCGAACATCACAGCGATCAGGATGAACACCAGTTCGCCGGCATACATGTTGCCGAACAGACGCAGTGCCAGCGAGATCGGCTTGGCGATCAGGGTGACGAATTCCAGCAGGAAGTTGACCGGAATCAGCAGGATCTGCACGAAGATGTTCTTGCTGCCGAACGGGTGCAGGGTCAGCTCACCGATGAAGCCGCCCAGGCCCTTGACCTTGATGCTGTAGAAGATGATCAGGGCAAACACGCTGAAGGCCATGGCCAGGGTCGCGTTCGGGTCGGTGGTCGACACGGCGCGGAACGGAATGTGCGGATCACCGGAGATCAGGATGGCCAGCTGAGGAATCCAGTCGACCGGTACCAGGTCGACGGCGTTCATCAGGAATACCCAGACGAAGATGGTCAGCGCCAGCGGTGCGATTACCGGGCTACGGCCGTGGAAGGAGTCCTTCACGCTGCCGTTGACGAAATCGACCATCACTTCCACGAAGTTCTGCAGACCGCCAGGCTGGCCGGAAGTCGCCTTCTTTGCCGCCATGCGGAAAATGAACAGGAAGATCAGACCCAGCGCGACGGACCAACCCAGGGTGTCCAGGTGGAACGCCCAGAAGCCCATTGCCTTGGCTTCTGCAGCCGAATGGGCAAAGCCCCAGCTGCCGTCTGGTAGTTGACCGTAGGTCAGGTTCTGCAAGTGGTGCTGGATATAGCCCGAAGCGGTTTCTGCTGCCATGGTTGCCTCAAACGCCCTAAGGTCTCGAAAGTCTTTTATTCATCAGCAGGGGCGCGAACCAGCTGACCAAAAGGGTCAACACGAAGACGCCGAATACTGCTAACGGCGCCAGTGGCTTCACTCCTGCGAAGGTCAGTGCAAAAAGCACTGCCGTCAAAATCATCTTGCCTGCCTCGCCAGCGTAAAACGACTTGACGATGGCTTGTGCTGCCCGAGCTCCGCTGAAGCGAAAAGCATTCCAGGCGAAATACACATTGGGCAGCCACGCAATCAAACCTCCGCAAAGGCCTGAATATCCACTGACCGCCCCTTTCCACTGCCACAACACCAGGGTTGCCAGCAGCAGTACGACGAATTGAGCCAGCAGTACCGGAAAAACCGCCCAGCGATGGAAAGGCAGGCGGTTTGGCGTGCGGATTTCCATCACAACTGCTCCTCGGAAGTCGACCAACAAGTCAGCTATGACTTGGCATAATTTGTGCCGACAAAATGCGCGCAGAGTATAGGGGTGGATTAACCCCTATTCAACTCTTCGTAGTGATTTCCGACTGCGCGCTACAACAGGAATTGTTTCAGCGGATGTGAGCAAGCACGCCTTGCAACTCGTCAAGCGAGTTGTAACGAATAACCAACTGCCCCTTGCCCTTGTTGCCATGACGGATCTGAACGGCCGAGCCCAGGCGCTCTGCGAGCCGCTGTTCAAGGCGTGCGATATCCGGATCAGGTTTGCTCGGTTCGACCGGATCAGGCTTGTCACTGAGCCACTGACGAACCAGTGCCTCGGTTTGGCGCACAGTGAGGCCACGTGCGACAACATGACGCGCCCCCTCCTCCTGACGATTCTCGTCCAGGCCGAGCAATGCGCGTGCGTGCCCCATCTCCAGGTCGCCGTGGGCGAGCATGGTCTTGATCGCCTCAGGCAAGGTGATCAGGCGCAGCAGGTTGGCCACGGTTACCCGCGACTTGCCGACGGCATCGGCCACCTGTTGCTGGGTAAGTTCGAATTCCTGCTGCAGACGCTGCAGGGCCATGGCCTCTTCCAACGGGTTGAGGTCTTCGCGCTGGATGTTCTCGATCAGCGCCATGGCAATGGCGGCTTCATCGGGCACTTCGCGGACCATGGCCGGAATCGTGTCCAGGCCAGCCTGCTGGGTCGCGCGCCAGCGGCGCTCACCGGCGATGATCTCATAGCGGTTGTCGCCAATCGGGCGGACCACGATCGGTTGCATCACGCCATGGCTGCGAATCGAGTGCGCGAGCTCTTCCAGCGCCTGCGGATCCATGTCCCGACGTGGCTGGTACTTGCCACGCTGAATCAGCTCGACCGGCAGGTGTTGCAGTTCTTTCTGGTCGATCTTCACAGCCTGCTCTTCGAGCGCGCTGACGGAAGGACCACTGAGCAGTGCATCCAACCCACGTCCGAGACCCCGTTTCTTGACGGCCATACGGATTCCTTAAGTTGTCTGTGCAGTGCGTGATTGACGGCGTTGACGGCGAACCAGTTCCCCCGCCAGGGCCAGGTAAGCCAGCGCGCCGCGCGATTGCTTGTCGTAAGCCAGGGCCGGCATGCCAAAGCTGGGGGCCTCGGCTAGGCGAATGTTGCGCGGAATGACCGTGTCGTACAGCTGCGGGCCAAAGTGTTCTTTCAGCTGCGCCGAAACATCATTGTTCAGGCTCAGGCGAGGATCGTACATGGTCCGCAACAGGCCCTCGATCTTCAGCTCCGGATTCAACCGGGCGGCGATGCGCTTGATGTTATCCACAAGGTCGCTAAGACCTTCCAGTGCGTAGTACTCGCACTGCATGGGGATGATCACGCCATCGGAAGCGACCAGGGCGTTTAGCGTGAGCATCGACAGCGACGGCGGGCAGTCGATGAGGATGAAGTCGTAGTTCTCGCGGATTGGCGCCAGGGCGTTACGCAGACGGCTTTCCTTGACCTGCATTTCCAGCAGCACCACCTCGGCGGCGGTCAGGTCGCGGTTGGCCGGCAGCAACTGGAACCCGCCGTGCTCGGAGTAATGCATGGCCTGAGCCAGGTCGCACTCCCCGATCAGCAGGTCGTAGACCGAGTGCTCGAGCTCGTGCTTGTCCACGCCGCTGCCCATGGTGGCGTTGCCCTGCGGATCGAGGTCGATCAGCAGGACACGACGCTTGGTCGCGGCCAGCGAGGCGGCGAGATTGATACAGGTGGTGGTCTTGCCTACACCACCTTTCTGGTTCGCGATTGCGAATACCTTAGCCATTGATGCGCGTGTTCCCAGTCATGCCTTGCGGCGCAGTATCAGCAGATGGCGCTGGCCCTGGCAACCCGGAACGGTCAGGGCCTGTTCGCTTTCCACTGTGAAGTCTGCGGGCAATGCTACCAGTTCATCGGCAGGATGCAGCCCCTTCATTGCAAGCCATTGCGTCCCGGTGTCGCCCAGATGGCGGGTCCAGTTGGTGAAGTTCTCCATGCTGCTGAAGGCGCGGGAGATGATTCCGTCGAACGGCTGAGCCGGCTGAAAGGCTTCGACCCTGCTGTGGATAACCGTGAGGTTGTCCAGTTTGAGTTCCATTTTCACCTGGGTGAGGAAGCGGGTCTTCTTGCCGTTGGCGTCCAACACCGTCACGCGCTTGTGCGGATGCAGGATAGCCAACGGGATACCCGGCATGCCACCGCCGCTGCCGACATCCAGCCAGTTTTGACACTCGCTGTGGATAAACGGCATGACGCTCAGGCTGTCGAGCAGATGGCGCGACACCATCTCGTCCGGGTCGCGCACAGCAGTGAGGTTGTAGGCTTTGTTCCATTTGATCAACAGGGCCAGGTAGCCGAGCAATTTCTCGTGATGCTCTGCGCTCAGCTCTACACCAAGCTGGCGCGCACCTGTGGACAACTCTTCAGCGTGTTGCGGGGTGACCAGGGAACTCAAGCGCTTTGCTCCAATTCGCGGCCAGCGCCGCGTTTTTTCAAGTAAATCAGCAACAGGGAAATCGCCGCCGGGGTCACGCCGGGAATGCGCGAAGCCTGGCCCAGGGTTTCCGGGCGGGTCTGGCCAAGCTTGCCCTGGATCTCTTTGGACAAGCCAGAAATCGTCGAATAGTCGATATCCACAGGCAGACGGGTGTCTTCACTGGCGCGCAAGCGAGCGATTTCATCCTGCTGGCGGTCGATGTAGCCCGCGTACTTGATGCGGATCTCGACCTGCTCGGCGACCTGTGGATCGATCGCTTCACCGCCGGTCGCCTCGATCAGCCCCGCGTAGTCGATCTCCGGGCGCGCCAGCAGGTTGAGCAGGCTGTACTCGTGGCTGAGTGGCGTGCCGAACTTATCCACAATGGCCTGGCCTTGGTCGGTGTTCGGCCGAACCCAGGTCGACTTCAGGCGCTGTTCCTCACGCTCGATGCCGTCACGCTTGGCGCAGAAAGCGGCCCAGCGCTGGTCGTCGATCAGGCCCAGTTCACGGCCTTTCTCGGTCAGACGCAGGTCGGCGTTGTCTTCGCGCAGGATCAGGCGGTACTCGGCGCGCGAAGTGAACATGCGGTACGGCTCCTGGGTACCCAGGGTGATCAGGTCGTCGACCAGCACACCGATGTACGCCTCGTCGCGGCGCGGGCACCAGCTGTCGCGGCCCTGTGCGCGCAATGCGGCGTTGGTCCCGGCCAGCAGGCCCTGGGCACCGGCTTCTTCGTAACCGGTGGTGCCGTTGATCTGCCCGGCGAAGAACAGGCCGCCGATGACTTTGGTCTCGAGGCTGTACTTGAGGTCACGCGGGTCGAAGTAGTCGTACTCGATTGCGTAACCCGGGCGGACGATGTGGGCATTTTCCATGCCGCGGATCGAACGCACCAGCTCCAGCTGCACGTCGAACGGCAGCGAAGTGGAAATACCGTTGGGGTACAGCTCATGGGTGTTCAGGCCTTCCGGCTCGATGAACACCTGATGGCTTTCCTTGTCGGCGAAGCGGTGGATCTTGTCTTCGATCGATGGGCAATAGCGCGGACCGACGCCTTCGATTACGCCCGAGTACATCGGCGAGCGGTCAAGGTTCGAGGCGATGATCTCGTGGGTACGCGCATTGGTGTGGGTAATCCAGCAGCTCACCTGCCGTGGGTGCATCTGGGCATTGCCCATGAACGACATGACCGGGATCGGCGTATCACCTGGCTGTTCGGTCATCACCGAGAAGTCCACCGAGCGGCCATCGATGCGTGGCGGCGTCCCGGTTTTCAGGCGGCCGACGCGCAGCGGCAGTTCACGCATGCGGTGGGCCAGGGCGATCGAAGGCGGATCACCGGCGCGACCACCGGAATGGTTTTGCAGGCCAATGTGGATAAGCCCGCCCAGGAAGGTGCCGGTGGTCAGTACTACGGATTCTGCGAAGAAACGCAAACCCATCTGGGTAACCACGCCCTTGACCTGATCCTGCTCGACGATCAGGTCGTCGCAGGACTGCTGGAATATCCACAGGTTCGGCTGATTTTCCAGGATTTCACGCACGACCGCCTTGTAAATGGCGCGGTCGGCCTGTGCACGGGTGGCACGTACCGCCGGGCCCTTGCGGTTGTTCAGAACGCGGAACTGGATGCCGCTCTTGTCGGTAGCCATTGCCATGGCGCCGCCAAGGGCATCGATCTCTTTGACCAAATGGCTTTTGCCAATACCGCCGATGGCGGGGTTGCAGCTCATGTGACCGAGGGTTTCCACGTTATGGGTCAGCAGCAGGGTTTTCACACCCATGCGTGCGGACGCAAGCGCAGCCTCGGTACCGGCATGGCCGCCGCCGATGACGATCACTTCAAAACGGGAAGGGAAATCCACCACGCACCTCGTGCCTGTTTTTGCGAATAGAGAAGGTAAGCCGACAAGTATAGGGACTTCACCCCCTTTAAAGAAACCGTCTGAGCAAATTTTGACCAGTCTGTGGATGAGTGGCAGACAACAGAAATCAACAAGAAGAAATTTATAAAAGCTTTGTTTTTATGTTTATTCTTATGCACAACGATATCTGTGGATAAAGCTTTCTATCCCTTGAATATCGCTGTGTAGAGAGAAATTAAACCCTGTGTCTGGAGTGCCATGAGGGCTATGGATAACGTCATTTAGCCTGTGGATTAAATGGCCTTTTACCCACAGGCGGGTTTGTCCTCAGAAAAAAAGCCTGTTTATCAACTGAGCTGAAGGGGAGTTTTCCACAGGGCTCCTGAGTACACATTTCAGGCTGAGCAGGAAAATTTTGTCGAGCCAGCGACCAGAGAGGGTCCAGGTGGAGCGGGCAAGCCCGCTAAAGGGGGGTTATATCCACAGAGGTTCAGGCTTGTAATGGCCTCTTCACGGGCATGCGCGCTCCCCACAAGTGCTTCGTTCGCCTGGCCGAGGTCATCTCCTGCAACGAATTTCAGGCAAAAAAAAGCCGCTCCCGAAGGAGCGGCGCTTGGTCTTGCCGGGCTGTGGATTACTTGCCGATGCAGAAGCTGGAGAAAATCCGCCCCAGCAGGTCATCCGAGCTGAATGCTCCTGTGATTTCCCCCAGCGCATGCTGTGCCTGGCGCAAATCCTCAGCCAGAAGCTCCCCTGCGCCCGCCAATGTCAGCTGAGCACGGCCATGCTCCAGGTGCTCGCTGGCCTGGCGCAAAGCATCCAAATGGCGCCTGCGGGCGCTGAAACCGCTCTCTGAGGTCTGTTCGTAACCCATGCAGGCCTTCAGATGGTCACGTAGCAGTTGCAACCCTGTGTCGTCGCCCTTGGCGCTGAGAGTAATGGTCACATGGCCATCCTCGCACTGTTCCAGCGCTACCCGCTCACCACTCAGGTCGGCTTTGTTGCGAATCAGCGTGACCTTGGCCGGGTCCGGCCGCTGAGCGAGAAACTCGGGCCACAAGGCGAACGGGTCGCTGGCCTCGGGCGCAGTGGAGTCGACCACCAGCAACACACGATCAGCCTCGCCAATGGCCTTCAGGGCGCGTTCTACGCCGATCTTTTCCACATGATCGTCGGTGTCACGCAACCCGGCAGTATCGACCACGTGCAGCGGCATGCCGTCGATGTGGATATGTTCGCGCAGGATGTCCCGGGTGGTGCCGGCGATATCGGTGACAATGGCCGCTTCGCGGCCAGCCAGCTGGTTCAGCAGGCTCGACTTGCCGGCATTCGGCCGCCCGGCGATGACCACAGTCATGCCGTCACGCAGCAAGGCACCCTGCCCGGCCTCACGTTGCACGGTGGATAACTCGCCGCGCACTGCATCGAGCATCGACAGGACGTGGCCATCGGCGAGGAAGTCGATCTCCTCTTCGGGGAAGTCGATTGCTGCCTCGACGTAGATGCGCAGGGCGATCAGCGCCTCGGTCAGGCTGTGCACACGCTTGGAGAATTCCCCTTGCAGTGAGCGCAGGGCGTTGCGTGCCGCCTGACTGGAGCTGGCCTCGATCAGGTCGGCAATGGCTTCGGCCTGGGCCAGGTCGAGCTTGTCGTTGAGGAACGCGCGTTCGCTGAATTCACCTGGGCGGGCCAGGCGACAGCCAACTTGTACACAGCGCTGCAGCAGCATGTCCAGGACCACCGGGCCACCGTGGCCCTGCAGTTCAAGCACATCTTCGCCGGTGAACGAGTTCGGCCCAGGGAAGAACAACGCAATCCCCTCGTCAAGCACCAGCCCTTCATCGTCGCGGAACGGGCCGTAATGGGCATGGCGAGGGGTCAGCGTACGACCGGTGATCAACTGCCCGGCCTTGCCAGCCAAAGGGCCGGACAACCTGACAATACCCACACCACCGCGGCCTTGGGCGGTAGCGATGGCGGCGATGGTTTCACGCACAGTGTTCATGCTCGAAAGCCTCTACGACAAAAACGACAGATAGCAAAAACGCCCCACTAGGGGGCGTTTTTTATTCACAGGCTAGCGTACTAGCCCGTCAAGCAGCAGCTTTTTTGGTGGCTGCTTCGATACGGCGAGTGATGTACCACTGCTGCGAAATCGACAGGCAGTTGTTCACAACCCAGTACAGCACCAGACCAGCCGGGAACCACAGGAAGAAGAAGGTGAAGATGATCGGCATCATTTTCATCACCTTGGCCTGCATCGGATCCGGCGGCGTCGGGTTCAGGCGCTGCTGGATGAACATGGTGGCGCCCATGATGATCGGCAGGATGAAGAACGGATCCTTGATCGACAGGTCGGTAATCCACAGCATCCATGGGGCCTGGCGCATTTCCACGCTTTCCAGCAGTACCCAGTAGAGGGCCAGGAATACCGGCATCTGTACCAGGATCGGCAGGCAGCCGCCCAGCGGGTTGATCTTCTCTTTCTTGTACAGCTCCATCATCGCCTGGGACATCTTCTGGCGATCGTCACCGAAGCGTTCCTTCAGCGCAGCGAGCTTGGGCGCCACAGCACGCATGCGCGCCATGGAGCGGTAGCTGGCAGCCGACAGCGGGAAGAACAGGCCTTTGATCAGCATGGTCAGCACGATGATCGACCAGCCCCAGTTACCCAGCAGGCTGTGGATATGTTGCAGCAGCCAGAAGATCGGCTGGGCGATGAACCACAGGAAGCCGTAGTCGACGGTCAGTTCCAGGCCTGGGGACAACTCTTTGAGCTTGGACTGGATCTTCGGGCCGGCGTACAGCATGGCGCTGGTTTCGACCTTGCCACCAGCAGGGACGCTGAGGGCTGGGCCGGTGTAGCCGATGATGTAGTTGCCCTGGCTGTCCTTGCGAGTCTGGACAACGTTGTTGTCCGACTTGGCCGGAATCCAGGCGGTCACGAAGTAGTGCTGCAGCCAGGCAACCCAGCCGCCGGACACATTTTCTTTCAAACTACCTTTGTCGATGTCCTTCATCGAGACCTTTTTGTAAGGCTCGGAAGCTGTCCACAGGGCTGCGCCCAGGTAGGTGGCAGTGCCAGTGGCAGTGCTCGAGGACGGATCGCCGCTGGCGTCGCGCTTGAGCTGGGCAAACATGTTGCCGCTCCAGGCCTGGTCGCTCTGGTTGTCGATCAGGTAGCTGACGTTCAGGTCGTACTCACCGCGCTTGAAGCTGAAGCGCTTGATGTAGTTGACACCGTTGTCGCTGAACTTCAGATCGACCACCAGTTGTTCCTGGCCGTCGGCCAACTGGTAGCTTTTCTGTTCGGCGGCATACAGCGGACGGCCGCTGGCGCGGGCATCCGGGCCGTTGGCACCGGTCAGGCCGCTTTGTGCCAGGTAAACGCGCTCACCACCGTTGTCGAACAACTGGAATGGAATGTTCGGGTGGTCTTGACGGCGCGGGTACTTCGGCAGGTTCAACTGGACAATGTCACCACCGACCGGATCGATAGCCAGTTCCAGGACGTCGGTCTTGACTCGGATCAGGTCCTTGCTGAGTGCAACCGGTGCCAGTTCGGCGGGGCTCGATTCGGCGTTGGCGCTTGGTACATCGGCGCTGGCGCCGTTGTTACCAGCCGGCACGCCATCAGGCAAACCCGGAGCAACAGTGCTGGCAGCAGTATTCTGAGTCGGCAGGGCAGCCTGACCGTAGTCATCGTTCCACTTCAGGACCATGACGTAGGACACGACTGCCAGCGCGGCGATCAGGATCGTGCGTTTAATATCCATGATTACTCGGCTATCGAAGAAGTTCGGGAGGAAGGAGCGGGGGGAACGGGGTCGAAACCGCCGTCATTCCACGGATGACAACGCCCCAGGCGACGAACGGCCAGCCACCCACCACGCCAGAGGCCATGGTTTTCGATGGCTTCATACGCGTAACAGGAGCAACTGGGGAAAAAACGACAGTGATTGGCCATCAGAGGACTAATGGCGTAACGGTAAAACTGGATCGGAACGAGCGCCAGTTTACGCATCTTGGCTGTCTACCCCTACGGAATTGGCGGTGACTGCTGGGGTCGGCCGGCTACGTGCCAGGCGTTTCCAGAGTTTGCCAAAGTGTTGGTGCAATTCCGGGTTTTCTACCTCACCCAATCCCTTGCGCGCGACGATCACGATGTCCAACCCGGCAAGCAATTGCTGGTTCAGACGAAAGGAATCGCGCATCAAGCGCTTGAGGCGGTTGCGTTGAACGGCGAGCTTGACGCTCTTCTTGCCAATCACCAGGCCTAGACGTGGGTGATCGAGACCGTTCTCGCGAGCAAGGATCAGCAGGTTTTTCCCTGGAACCTTGCCGGTTGGGGAGTCGAAGACCGCTTTGAAGTGTCGGGGTGTAAGCAGTCGCTTTTCCCGACTGAAGTCCTGACTCACCACCTGTGCCGAAAAATCAAATGGCCAGACGCTTACGGCCTTTGGCACGACGACGCGACAGAACAGCACGGCCGTTCTTGGTAGCCATACGGGCACGGAAACCGTGGGTGCGGGCGCGCTTGATGGTGCTTGGTTGGAAAGTACGTTTCATGGCGTGTTACCTGGTTTGTCGACGACGGGCCGGGATGGCCCCCTTTTTAAGAGACCGGCGATTCTAGAGAAAGCAAGCCCATAGGTCAATTTCCAACCAGCTATTCCCTATAGGGCGTGTGATGGACGGTGCCTGCTCGGTCATCCTCCAGAGGGTGGTTGATCGGACACACGAATCGGGGACAACATGAAAAAAAAGAAGAGACATATAAAAAGCTTTTCTGAATAACTTATAAATCTTAGGTGGATAACCTTCTGTGGATAACATCCTGTAGGCCAGTAATCACGCGCTGTACAGAGTTTCAAAACCTTGTTCTCATCCCGTGCTGCGCTTGTTTTCATCGTGGTCGAAACCTGTGGATTAAAATGCCGCTTATCCACAGCAGAGTTATCAACAGATTTGAGCCCAGGGTTGTGCATAGCCCTCATGGTCGCTTATCCACAGAGCTTATGCACAGTGAGGCAAAGCCTTTTTGGTCGATAAATGGCTGTTTTGTCATGGTTCCTAACGTGTCCACATGTGGATAACTGAACGCTCGACCGGTACAATGGCGGTTTGCTTTTGCCTCATCCGGCTTTCAAACTCAGGGGATATCCGTGTCAGTGGAACTTTGGCAGCAGTGCGTGGAGCTTCTGCGCGATGAACTGCCTGCCCAGCAATTCAACACCTGGATCCGTCCGCTACAGGTCGAAGCCGAAGGCGACGAGTTGCGCGTTTATGCGCCTAACCGTTTCGTTCTCGATTGGGTCAATGAAAAGTACCTGGGCCGCTTGCTCGAGCTATTGGGTGAAAACGGCAGCGGCATTGCGCCTGCCCTTTCCTTATTAATAGGCAGCCGCCGCAGCTCGGCCCCACGCGCCGCGCCCAACGCGCCTGTCAGCGCCGCGGTGGCCGCTTCGCTGGCGCAGACCCGCTCGCAGAGCCAGGTACAAAAGCCTGTGCCGGTAGCGGCAGCGGTCGAACCCGTTGCGGTAACGGCCAACGAGCCTGTGCTGGTCAATGAACTGGCAGAGCCGTCCTCGCGTGACAGCTTCGATGCCATGGCCGAGCCCGTTTCGCCGCCAGCCGCCAATGCCCGGACCGAACAGCGCACCGTACAGGTGGAAGGTGCGCTCAAGCACACCAGCTACCTGAACCGCACCTTCACCTTCGACACCTTCGTCGAAGGTAAGTCGAACCAGTTGGCGCGCGCGGCTGCCTGGCAGGTGGCTGATAACCCCAAGCATGGCTATAACCCGCTGTTCCTTTATGGCGGCGTTGGCTTGGGTAAAACCCACCTTATGCATGCTGTGGGTAACCACCTGCTGAGGAAGAATCCGAACGCCAAGGTCGTGTACCTGCACTCGGAGCGCTTCGTTGCAGACATGGTCAAGGCGCTGCAGCTCAACGCCATCAACGAATTCAAGCGCTTCTACCGTTCGGTGGATGCGTTGCTGATCGACGATATTCAGTTCTTTGCCCGCAAAGAGCGCTCGCAGGAAGAGTTTTTCCACACTTTCAACGCCCTGCTTGAGGGCGGCCAGCAGGTAATCCTTACCTCTGACCGTTACCCCAAGGAGATCGAAGGCCTGGAAGAGCGCCTGAAATCGCGCTTTGGTTGGGGGCTGACCGTGGCTGTCGAGCCTCCAGAGCTGGAGACTCGCGTAGCGATCCTGATGAAGAAGGCCGACCAGGCCAAGGTCGAGCTGCCACATGATGCGGCGTTCTTCATTGCCCAGCGCATTCGCTCGAACGTGCGTGAGCTGGAAGGTGCGCTGAAGCGGGTGATTGCCCACTCGCACTTCATGGGCCGCGATATCACCATCGAGCTGATCCGTGAGTCGCTGAAAGACCTGCTGGCGCTGCAAGATAAACTGGTCAGTGTGGATAACATTCAGCGCACCGTTGCCGAGTACTACAAGATCAAGATCTCTGATCTGTTGTCCAAGCGTCGTTCGCGTTCTGTCGCGCGTCCACGTCAGGTGGCCATGGCCCTGTCCAAGGAGCTGACCAACCACAGCCTGCCGGAAATCGGCGACATGTTCGGTGGTCGCGACCACACGACCGTGCTGCACGCCTGCCGCAAGATCAACGAATTGAAGGAATCCGACGCGGACATCCGCGAGGACTACAAGAACCTGCTGCGGACGCTGACGACCTGATGGCCGTCTGCGCAGCTAATTGAAGGCAAGGGACTAGACCATGCATTTCACCATTCAACGCGAAGCCCTGTTGAAACCCCTGCAACTGGTCGCCGGTGTCGTAGAGCGCCGTCAGACCTTGCCGGTCCTGTCCAACGTATTGCTGGTCGTACAAGGCCAGCAACTGTCGTTGACCGGTACCGACCTGGAAGTCGAGCTGGTAGGCCGCGTACAACTGGAAGAGCCGGCCGAGCCTGGCGAAATCACTGTGCCGGCGCGCAAGCTGATGGACATTTGTAAAAGCCTGCCGAACGACGCCCTGATCGATATCAAGGTCGACGAGCAGAAACTGTTGGTCAAGGCCGGCCGCAGCCGCTTCACCCTGTCGACCCTGCCAGCCAATGACTTCCCGACTGTGGAAGAAGGCCCGGGCTCGCTGACCTGTAACCTGGAACAGAGCAAGCTGCGCCGTTTGATCGAGCGCACCAGCTTCGCCATGGCCCAGCAGGATGTGCGTTATTACCTCAACGGCATGCTGCTGGAGGTTTCACGTAACACCCTGCGCGCAGTCTCCACTGACGGCCACCGCTTGGCGCTGTGCTCCATGACCGCGCCGATCGAGCAGGAAGATCGCCATCAGGTCATCGTGCCACGCAAAGGTATTCTGGAGTTGGCGCGTCTGCTGACCGACCCTGAAGGCATGGTCAGCATTGTTTTGGGCCAACACCATATTCGCGCCACTACCGGTGAATTCACCTTCACCTCCAAGCTGGTGGATGGCAAGTTCCCGGACTACGAGCGTGTGCTGCCCAAGGGTGGCGACAAGGTGGTGGTGGGCGACCGCCAGGCGCTGCGTGAAGCCTTCAGCCGTACTGCGATTCTTTCCAACGAAAAGTACCGCGGTATTCGCCTGCAACTGGCTGCTGGCCAACTGAAGATCCAGGCCAACAACCCCGAGCAGGAAGAAGCTGAAGAAGAGATCAGCGTGGACTACGAAGGTAGCTCGTTGGAAATCGGCTTTAACGTCAGCTACCTGCTCGACGTGCTGGGCGTGATGACTACTGAGCAAGTTCGTCTGATCCTGTCCGACTCCAACAGCAGTGCGCTGCTGCAGGAAGCTGGCAATGACGATTCTTCCTACGTTGTCATGCCGATGCGTCTGTAACCTGTAGCAGGCGCAATGTCCCTTCGACGGATCATGGTCACCGCGGTGCGCAACTTGCACCCGGTGACACTCTCGCCCTCCCCCCGCATCAATATCCTTTACGGCGCCAACGGCAGCGGCAAGACCAGCGTGCTTGAGGCCGTGCACCTGCTTGGGCTGGCGCGCTCATTTCGCAGCACCCGCCTGAATCCGGTCATCCAGTACGAACAGCCTGCCTGTTCCGTGTTTGGTGAAGTGCAGTTGACTGAAGGTGGCACCAGTAACCTGGGTGTTTCCCGAGAGCGGCAGGGAGAATTCACCATTCGCATCGATGGGCAGAACGCACGCAGCGCCGCCCAGCTGGCGGAACTGTTACCGCTGCAGCTCATCAACCCAGACAGTTTCCGGCTGTTGGAAGGTGCGCCGAAAATACGCCGCCAGTTTCTGGATTGGGGGGTGTTCCACGTGGAACCTCGCTTTTTGCCAGCCTGGCAACGGCTGCAGAAGGCGCTGCGGCAGCGGAACTCATGGTTGCGTCATGGTACACTTGACGCAGCTTCGCAAGCCGCCTGGGACCGGGAATTGTGCCTGGCCAGTGCGGAAATAGATGAATACCGTCGCAACTACATCAAGGCCTTGAAGCCCGTCTTCGAGCGAACCCTGAGCGAACTGGTCGAGCTGGACGGGTTGACCCTGAGCTACTACCGAGGCTGGGACAAGGACCGGGAACTGCAAGAAGTACTCGCATCCTCTCTCCTTCGCGATCAGCAGATGGGCCATACCCAGGCCGGTCCGCAGCGTGCTGATCTGCGTCTTCGCCTGGCTGCCAATAACGCGGCCGACATCCTGTCGCGTGGTCAACAAAAGCTTGTGGTGTGCGCGTTGCGCATCGCCCAAGGCCACCTCGTCAGTCAGGCGCGTCGCGGTAACTGTATTTATCTCGTGGATGACTTGCCGTCCGAGCTGGACGACAAGCATCGCCGCGCGCTGTGTCGCTTGCTAGAAGAATTACGCTGCCAGGTGTTCATCACCTGTGTAGATCACGAATTACTGAGGGAAGGCTGGCAGACGGAAACGCCAGTTGCTTTGTTCCACGTGGAACAAGGCCGTATCACCCAGACCCACGACCATCGGGAGTGAAGGCATGAGCGAAAATCAAACGTACGACTCCTCCAGCATCAAAGTGCTGAAAGGTTTGGATGCCGTACGCAAGCGTCCCGGCATGTACATTGGCGACACCGATGATGGTAGCGGCCTGCACCACATGGTCTTCGAGGTGGTCGACAACTCGATCGACGAAGCCCTCGCCGGTCACTGCGATGACATCACGGTCATCATCCACCCGGACGAATCCATCAGCGTGCGCGACAACGGTCGCGGCATTCCGGTGGATGTGCACAAAGAAGAAGGCGTTTCCGCAGCCGAGGTCATCATGACCGTACTGCACGCCGGCGGTAAGTTCGACGATAACTCTTACAAGGTATCCGGCGGCCTGCACGGCGTGGGTGTTTCTGTTGTAAACGCCCTGTCCGAGAAGCTCGTACTGACGGTTCGCCGTAGCGGCAAGATCTGGGAACAGACCTACGTTCATGGCGTTCCACAAGCGCCAATGGCGGTAGTCGGTGAAAGCGAAACCACCGGTACCCACATCCACTTCAAGCCGTCGGCTGAAACGTTCAAGAATATCCACTTCAGCTGGGATATCCTGGCCAAACGTATCCGCGAGTTGTCATTCCTCAACTCGGGCGTTGGTATTTTGCTGAAGGATGAGCGCAGCGGTAAGGAGGAGTTCTTCAAATACGAAGGCGGCCTGCGCGCGTTCGTCGAGTACCTGAACACCAACAAGACGCCGGTCAACTCCCAGGTATTCCACTTCAACGTTCAGCGTGACGATGGCGTGGGTGTTGAAGTGGCTCTCCAGTGGAACGACAGCTTCAACGAAAACCTGCTGTGCTTCACCAACAACATTCCACAGCGCGACGGTGGTACCCACTTGGTGGGCTTCCGTTCTTCGCTGACCCGTAGCCTGAACAGCTACATCGAACAGGAAGGCCTGGCCAAGAAGAACAAGGTGGCGACCACGGGTGACGACGCCCGTGAAGGCCTGACCGCAATCATCTCGGTAAAGGTACCGGACCCTAAGTTCAGCTCGCAGACCAAAGACAAACTGGTCTCCTCGGAGGTGAAAACCGCCGTGGAACAAGAGATGAACAAATACTTCTCCGACTTCCTGCTGGAGAACCCGAACGAGGCCAAGGCCGTCGTTGGCAAGATGATCGACGCCGCTCGTGCGCGTGAAGCGGCGCGTAAAGCCCGTGAGATGACTCGCCGCAAAGGTGCGCTGGATATCGCTGGCCTGCCAGGAAAGTTGGCGGACTGCCAAGAGAAGGACCCTGCCCTTTCCGAACTGTACCTGGTGGAGGGTGACTCCGCAGGGGGGTCGGCCAAGCAAGGTCGTAACCGTCGCACCCAGGCGATCTTGCCGCTGAAGGGTAAAATCCTCAACGTCGAGAAAGCACGCTTCGACAAGATGATCTCGTCCCAGGAAGTGGGCACCCTGATCACTGCGCTTGGCTGCGGTATCGGCCGCGAAGAGTACAACATCGACAAGCTGCGTTATCACAACATCATCATCATGACCGATGCTGACGTTGACGGTTCGCACATCCGTACTCTGCTGCTGACCTTCTTCTTCCGTCAGTTGCCGGAACTGGTCGAGCGCGGCTACATCTACATTGCCCAGCCGCCACTGTACAAAGTGAAAAAAGGTAAGCAGGAGCAGTACATCAAGGACGACGAGGCCATGGAAGAATACATGACCCAGTCGGCCCTGGAAGACGCAAGCCTGCACCTGGACGAGTCAGCCCCAGCGGTTTCTGGTGTGCAACTGGAAAGCCTAGTGAACGAGTTCCGTAGTGTCATGAAGACCCTCAAGCGCCTGTCGCGTCTGTACCCGGAAGAGCTGACCGAGCACTTCGTTTACCTGCCTGAGGTGACTCTGGAGCAGTTGGGTGACCACGCGGTGATGCAGGCCTGGCTGGCCAAGCTTCAGGGGCGTCTGAACTCTAGCCAGAAGTCTGGCCTGGCATACAACGCCAGCCTGCGTGAAGATAAAGAGCGCAATGTATGGCTGCCGGAAGTGGAAATCACCTCCCACGGCCTGGCTAGCTATATCACGTTCAACCGTGACTTCTTCGGCAGCAATGACTACCGGACCGTCGTCAACATTGGTGCCAAGCTTTCCAGCCTGTTGGGTGAAGGCGCTTATGTACAACGTGGTGAACGCCGCAAGGCAATCGTCGAGTTCAAGGAAGGCCTGGACTGGCTGATGAATGAGACCACCAAGCGTCACACCATCCAGCGATACAAAGGGCTGGGTGAGATGAACCCGGACCAGCTGTGGGAAACCACCATGGACCCGACCGTTCGCCGTATGCTCAAAGTCACGATTGAAGATGCGATCGCTGCTGACCAGATCTTCAACACCTTGATGGGTGATGCAGTCGAGCCGCGTCGTGAGTTCATCGAAAGCAACGCGCTGTCTGTGTCGAACCTGGACTTCTGATCAGGTGTAGGTTCACAGAAAAGCTGCACGCTTTCACAAATAGATGACCGGCCGGGCTTCAACCATGGCCCCTGTCGGTCACCATCAAGCCCGCCTTCGCGGGCTTTTTTTTGCCTGGAATTCCTGCCGGGGCGCCCTACTCCGCTCATTGGAAAATGATGCAGATGGGGGGATTTGAGGAAGTGATTTGATGGGGCGCTGGAAGTGCTGAGAGGGTCGGCGGGCGGATCTGAGCAGCAGAGAGATTGAGAGGACTTTAAAACTAATATTTGAACACCTTAATAGTTAATTAAGCGTACGTGTTAAGTATTAATTTGAACAATTTAGTATGGAAATGGAATTTGGTGGAAGTTGCCATTTTGGATTTTTTGTAGATTTCGAAGGGATGTTGGAATAAGATCTATGACCAACTTTTCCGCTTTGCACTGAAGATTTTCAGCCAAATCAGCTGTTTGAAGCGAGAGCTTCAGACCTGATCCAAATTGCTCCAGCGATCACGAAGTGGCCGTTTAGAAATAAAGAGAGCAAGCCGATTGCTTTAGATTCTGATCAGTCATGAGAGTCATGACCAATGAGAGAAAAGGAGACCTGAAAATGTAGAAAAACGCGATCAATCCCGAGAGGACTGACCGCGCTTAGCGAAGCAGACTTGCGTCCTCAGAACCCGCAATGTCTGCTTTTTCGAAGCGACTGTCAATCCTCTCCCATTTTTTCGACCTTAGCGAGGTTACTCGACGGCACAGTGTTGCCTGTCGAAAGGCCTCACTTCGCCCGCCCTGCGCCTTGATTTTTTGGCGCAGCGTCGGCGCTCGTTTCGAGATTTTCGGAGGTGTTTCATGACAGTACGAAAGGTGGTCACGCGGCGGTCCAACCATTACCGCGGCTACTTCCCATCGCTCAAAAATAAAAAGCCTGTGCCCTGGGAGTCCCAGCTCGAAGGCGCTCTTTTTCGGCTTCTTGAGCTGTCTCCTGCGGTCATCGGCTACGTCCCGCAGCCCAGTGAGGAACGTGTTCCATCGCTCCAGGGCTACTTCAAATATTACCCAGACGTACAGGTTTTCCTCGCGGATGGGCGCGAGTGGTGGTTTGAAGTGAAGCCTCACGACCGACTGAAGATTGCCAGCGTCAGGCAGCGACTGGATGCCGCTGAGCGCTACTTCAACGCCACTGCCCGTAACTTTTCGGTGATCACTGAAAAGTTAATTGAAGCTGAACCCCTGGCTACCAATCTTAGAAGGCTGATGTATCACCGGCGCGGTCCAGAGCTTTCGCATCAGGCGTTGGAGGAGGTAATGGCGACCTTCAACGAATGGCCGCCTATGACCGTTGCAGATCTGCTCTACGTGGTTGGTGAGGGGAAAGCCTGGCGCTTGTTAGGCCTTGGGGTGGTGGGCATTGACCTTGATAGGTCAATTGACACTGACTCCCCGGTCTTCCTGCAAGGGGGGCACCGTCATGCAAACCTTTTCCCTTAGGGTGAAATTGGTCGTCATCGTTCGTGGCGTACTGATGGTGCTTGAGAAGAGGCTTATTGACCGGAAGCTGCTCTTTTTCGATGAGCTTGGTGAGCCCACGAAGCTATCCGAGAAGGAGTTCTATGAGGCCTACGAGAAGCGCGAGATCGAGATCTCCGCTGATCAGCCATACCTTGGGAGGGTTCCGTATGTGCGGAACGTCCCTCCAGATATTTCATGCTTCCCCAAAAAACATGGAGATGAGGCATTGCGTCGACGCAAGTATCTGGACGACCTAACTAAGCGCGGTAAATACAAGCTACCGGGTGACGAAGACATGATCAAGAAGCTTAGAGATATCGCCAAAAAGATTGGGGATGCGTGCGCACCCTCGGTTTCCACTATTCGACGTTGGGCAGCCAAATACATTGGCCAGAACGTAGTAAAGCTTATCCCTCAGCATGCCAAAAAGGGTCGGGCTGCCGCGATACAGGGAGAGCTCGAAGTTATTCTTGAAGGGGTGATTAATAAAACCTACCTGCAGGATACGATTCCAGCGGTCAGCGTGGTCGTTTCAGAATTCGAGGATCAGATAAAAGAGAGGAACAAAAGTCGTTTGCCTTCGGATCAGCTCAAGATCCCAAGCGGAATGACTGTCCGAAGGTACATCGCCAAGCTGGATCCGTACCTTGTGGATAAGGAGAGGCTCGGAAAACACGCAGCAGACAAGAAGCACCGTGTTGCGGCGGGTGTCCTACGTGTCCATGAGATTTTGGAACGTTGGGAAATTGATCACACCTTGTTGGACGTCCAGCTTGTGGATGAAACCTCGGGGCTGTGCATTGGGCGCCCCTATCTGACGATCGTCCTCGACCGCTTCTCTCGAATGGTGATGGGATATTTGCTCCACCTGTCGGCGCCAAATACGGAAACCGTGCTTCGTGTGATCGAACGCTCAATCCGTCCAAAAGCCGAATTGCTGAAGCGCTTTCCGAAAGTGAGAAATGAATGGTGGGCACGTGGGCTGCCGGCTCGAATAGTCCCAGACAACGCAGCGGAATTTCACGCGGGCGATCTCATCATGGGATTCAACGAGTTGGGTATCGAGATCATGTATCCCGCTTCAAGGGCCCCTCAAAGGAAAGGTGCCGTCGAACGCTTTTTCAGCACACAGAACCTGGGGCTTATCCACAACCTCCCGGGTACCACCTTCTCGAATATCCAGCAGCGTGGCGATTACGACTCGGAGAAGAATGCATGTTTCACGCTCCCTCAATTGGAGGCGGTGGTAGTGAAATGGATCGTCGATGGTTACCACCAGACTCCTCATCGGGGGCTGGACAACAGAACACCGGCTCAAGTCTGGGGGACTAGCGAGGCGAACCATGTCATCAGCCTTCCCGTCGACCTGGACTCGTTGGAGTGCATTCTGGCCAAGCGGGCCTCGGTGAAGGTTCACCATTACGGCATCGAGGTTGCCAAAGTGGGCTACCACTCTACGGAACTTGCTGAGCTCCGTATGCGTTTGGCAGACGGAGAAAAGGTAAACGTCCGCTATCGAGACGAAGCCGGGCACGTTTGGGTTCACGACCGCTTCAGAAACTTGTTCTTCAAAGTGCCCGCCAAAGATGAGCGAATGGCCGGTAAGAGCAGGGAGGTGTGGAAGGCTGCCGAGAAAGCGCTGCGAGAAAAATATAATGAGCAGCCTAGCTTCGAGGCTACGCACAGGTGCTACCAGGAAATTATGGAAGATGCAGACGAGGCCCGCCGTTCGCAGACGCTCAGAAAACGACGCGCAGCTGCCATAGCGAAAATCGACAAGGAGGGTCGAGTGACCGAAAGCACGCCTCCACCCAAGGTACTCGCTGAAGTGGAATGGACCGGTGACTCTATTCCTAACATTCCGCCAGCAGCCTTCAAGGTCTCGGTTCGTCGCCCTGCTGGGAGTTCTAAGCCATGAACGCCATCAATCTGTACGAATGCTACGAGCATGGTGAATACAGCTTTACGCTCCGCGATCGTTTTATTCACAGCCCTCAAGTCGAGCGAGCGTTGACGCGACTAGGCGATATCCACGGCGATAGTCGGCGTACCAGAGCAAGTAAAGGGTTGCTGATCCAAGGTCCAAGCGGAGTGGGCAAGAGCACATTGGTCAAGGAGTACATTCGGTCATTGGAGGAATTGGAGAGCCATGACCCACAGAAGCGGACAGTTCTGTTCGTCGAGATGCCTTCGTCTCCAACCAAAAAGAACCTGGCAGCAGCCATTTTGGCAGAGCTGAAGGATCCCTTCGCAGAGGCACGAGGACATTCGGCAGAGGTTAAATTTGCGCGAGTAGTCCTGCTGCTGAAGAACCTTGGCGTGGAGATGTTGGTCCTCGATGAGGCGCAGCACCTGGTCGATTATCGTCGTAATGGTGCGTATGAGGCAGCAGACTGGATCAAGAGTCTGATGAATGAAACCAGTATCGCGTTTGTTCTGATTGGGCTGAAGCGCACCGAAAATCTCCTGCTAGCAAACGAGCAACTGCGACGCAGGTTTTCGGCCACGGTGGCATACGATCGCTTCACCTTCTCCGCTAATACGTCTCTTCATTTCGTGATGTTGTTGCAGGCAATCGAGGGCGAACTGCCTGTTCAAACCATCAGTTTTGTAGAGCCAGCGATGATTAAACGCTTCTACCTGGCTTCCTATGGATTGATCGACTACCTCATCAAGATTGTGGACAGGGCTGTTTGGCTGGTTCAAGTCCAGGACCTTGTCGGGATTGAACTTCCTGTGCTGGCCCAGGCTTTTGAAGACGAGGTTTGGAGCTACGCCACCGAGGATCGAAACCCCTTCAGTGCGAGCTTCAATTTCCAGCCTCTGTTCGGGAAGCGGGAGCCGTTTGAGACGTTCGAAGAGAGCAGTACCTGACGGCCAAGGGCCGGGCTTATCGGCCCGGCTCTACTCCCCTGATTTTTATGTCTTCGATTTCATGGATGTGTAGGAATGTTTGGTCTTTTAATCAACCCACGACCACACCAAGACGAAAGTCTTTTGGGGTACCTGCAGCGCCTGGCGAAAGCCAACGGATTACCCAGAAAGGAACTGCTCACCGCCTTTGCACGAGCCGACGAGACCGATGTTGCGGACTGGCTGCAGATGATGGAAGGACCACTGAGCTGGCCTGCGGTATCTGCTGAGTTTCGTGATCCAAGGCCCAAGGGGGTCAAGTTATGGACGACTCATCACGCTCGTTACTGTCCGATCTGTTTGGGCGAAGCCGGTTATTGGAGAGAAAGCTGGGGCTTGACCCTGGTTACGACGTGTTCTGTCCACGGCACTGAACTCCACGGGCGGTGCCCCAACTGTCTGAAGGAAACCGATCCAAGCGCAATGAGTGCGAATAGTTGCCAAGCGTGTGGCACCTCATTGAGTGGGACCAATTTTGAGATCGCGCCGGCGAGTGATACGGCCGCCTGGCTCACCTCTGGCTTTGAAGATAGGTTTTACGCCGACTCGTTGCCAGCTGACGCGGGATTGGCGGCCCTCACCTACGAACAGTTTCACGAGTTGTCATCGCGTCTCGCTGTCAGAAGTTTGCCTACGGAAAGAACCCAGCCGCTGAAGGTTGCTGATTCGGGTTCGCTAGAGATATCGCGGCTTATGGCAAACGCGGCGGGCGTGGTTCTCATGAACTGGCCTCTCGCATTCAGAGAACTGCTGAGTGGCCTCAAGGCAGTCCATTCCGATAACGAACATTGGACGCTCAGCAGATCGTTCGGCCCGATATACCACGACATCCACCGTGATCTGGATGACTCTTGTTTTGACTTTCTTCGTCGAGAGTTCGAATCATTTCTGCAGCATGCGTGGGAAGCACCGTTAGCGAAGCGAAATCGCAATTTGAGTGAGGAGACGATTGAGAGACATCGTTGGGTGTCGTTCGATTCTGCTGCTGAAGCTTGTGGTCTCGGGGTATCAGTCATAAAACGCCTTCATCAGGAGGGACAAATCGCCTATCGGGAGAAGGTCCATGAAGATCGAGTCTTTACGGTCGTGGACCTGGATCATTTGAAGGCAATCTCGCAGCATCTCCAGGGCGTGGCTGATATGAAAGAAACCTCGACTTTGCTAAGCCTCTGTCGCAATCGGGTTAGGCAGCTGCTAGCTGGTGGTACCCTCCAGTTCTTTGGTGGAGAACCGCGCCCAGGCGAAAGGTGGCTGATTGACTGCCGCTCGATCAACGAATTGATTGATGAGAAGCTGCCTACCAGCTCTGACCAGAGCCTGGTGTCGATCAACTACTTGGCCAAGCATTCTCTGCCCAAGGGGGGTGGGTTGGTCGAGTTGGTTCAGGCAATACGTGCAGGTGAACTTCGCGCTTACGGCCCAGCTGAGAATGGCTCGGTTGCGGTAGGGGCGTGGTTACTCAAGCCGCAAGATTTTGCAGCGTGGCAACAAGCCCGAGCTGAGAACAAGAGTCCGGTCTTTCCCGGCCTGTCGGTAGTCAAGGCTGCTGCGCTGTTAGGCGTCAAAGAACAATGCGCATACGCGTTCGTTCGACTGGGTCTGCTATGGAGCACTGCTGTCGAACGAGGCCGGCGTACGCAATTGATGGTTAAGCCTCAAGCCATCGACAGATTCAGGCGTGGCTATATCTTGGGACCGGAGATTGCGGTGTATTTGGGGAAGTCGACCAGGGAGGCGTTCAAGCACCTTTGGGAGGCCAGGTTTCGCCCCGTTGCGGGGCCATCCATTCCAAACGCGGCTTGCCGGCAGTACGTTTGGGTAAGAAGCAAAAAGCTGATCGATTACCTCGCAAGTGAAGCCGCCCAGATCGACGATCCTGAAGCCATCACGTTTTTATCCACACCGATCGCTCAGCCTCGTGATTGCCGATTCAGGCATGTGGGATCAAGATAGTTAGCACGCTTTCTTTCTTGATTGCTAAAATCATCGAACCCATTTTGGAGAATCTTATGTCCCGTCTCGCTGAATTCCGCCTGCTCGAACAACAGCTCGCAGCCCAACTGGCGGAGCTGGAAGCGCTGAAAAATGACTCTGCCCTGAAGCAGGAAATGGAATTTGAAACGAAGCTGCGCAGTTTGCTCAACGAGTATGGCTACGGCCTGCGCCAAGTGGTGCTGATCCTCGATCCGCAAGCGGTGGCTTCCACTGATATGGCCCCAAAAACCTCTCGGAAACCACGCGAAGTGAAGGTCTACAAGAATCCACACAGCGGAGAGGTTGTTGAGACCAAGGGTGGTAATCAGCGTACGCTTAAGGCCTGGAAAAACGAGTATGGCGCTGAGGTAGTCGAGTCTTGGCTCGCCAATTGATTGCACTGCAGGCGGCTTCTGGCACGAGATGAATCGTGGTGCGCCCCGAATGCAAATTCCCATTCTGGGGCGTGACGAAATTTTCTGCGGGTGGTGGATTTAGAGAATTAAAACTGTCGCTAGAGGGTCCCGTCTTTCGCGGCCTGCAGCCATTTGGAGAGGAAACGCAAAACTGTCGCAATCACCCAAAACGCCGGTTCAGACTGATTCGCTAGAGAATTAAAACTGTCGCAGCCTGAAACGACGCGGCTTTCACGTGTATTCAGAGCCATCATTATCGATAGCCTGCTTACAAACATGTAATTCCTGGATCACGTGGATGACAGCTCCCAGTCGGTAAGCTTCACTCATGTCTTCATGGAGTAACAGAAATGAACACCGCTAAAAGCATTGCCGCCCTCATGCTCGTAATCGCCTCCTCATCCGCTTTAGCTGAAGGAGGATCTGATCGCTTACACGGAAAGATGATTCAGGCAAATGAGCAAGCAATGCGTGCCTACGCCGCTGCCAATGGAAAAAAACCACCTGAAGTGATCCATTATCGCTACGGAATGAAACTGGATGTGGCGAGAGTTATCAGTATGACTTCGCTCAAAGGTAGCTGCGACGTGATGCCGACACAGATGAATTACGAGGACTCAACAGGTGAGTTGAAAATCCTCGAATATCGCTCTGCTGGAATTAACTGTAGAGGTCAAAACTGACCGAAGGGACAGGGTAAGTCTTGGAGTAAGCTGACCACGACCAGCGCTGCAGCTGGTCGGCTGGCCGGCAGAAGCCCTTCCCCCGGGGCATCTTGCATTACGTGTCAGGATAACTGGCAACTACTTGATCGTCCCCACTCTTGGTGAGGCCGATGACTTGATAGGCGTGTTTCATGCCATCAACCTCCATACCTGGTGAGCCAGCGGGCATGCCAGGTACCGCGACGCCTGCCAGGTCGTTGCGCTTTATGAGCTCCTGCACCTGGGCTGCGGGGACGTGACCTTCCACAAACTTGCCATCGATAACCGCGGTGTGACACGAAGCCAGCCTCGGAGCTACTCCTAGCTCTTGCTTCACCGCCCTCATGTCCGTTTCAACGTGGTCGACGACCTTGAAGCCGTTTGCCTCCAAGTGCGCTATCCATTTCTTACAGCAACCGCAATTAGCGTCCCGGTGCACATCGATAGTCAGGGGCTCCGCAGCAAAGGCGGCTGAGGCGATTAGAAGTGACGCTGCGGTACTTAAACCGAGGAAGCGGCGCTTACTTGTCATGAGTGTGCTCCTTCCCGTCTTTGTGCACATGGGTTTTGGGAGTAGAACCTGTGTGGTGGTCCGAGTGCGCCTCGCCGGACTCGTGTTCACCGTGGTGCTCCGCTACTGATGAAGACTCCGAATGCGAACTGCCATGATCATGACTTTCCTCAGCCACGCCGTTTGCTGCGGAATCATCATGATTTCCATGACCTGATTTCGCACCACCGTGTTGGCCTTCATGGTTATGCATATCGCTTTCGCCACCGCCATGTTGGTGACCACCACTGGAAGCGACCATCATCTGGTACTGCTCAGCATTGAGTTGCGGTAGCTGGTCCAGGAACGCGACGATTCCCCAGATGTACTGGTCGTCCATGCTCTTACCCCAGGCTGGCATGCCTGTCGCTTTGATACCGTGCTTGATGGTCCAAAACGCAGCAGCAGGGTCACCGCTTACACCTATCTCGGTGAGGTTTGGTGGGGATGGGTATAGGGCTTGGCTGAGTTCAGTTTTCTCCACCCCTGGCGCGAGGTGGCAACCGATACACATGGCGTTGTAGTTGCCTGCCCCTGCTTGGATGAGAGCAGGATCTTTAAGGTTTGGCACCTCAATGTCGCTTGCTCGGACTTCAATCGAGCGATCCCGCGCCATGGCCAAAAACGCATGCACAGCGGGGAAGTGTGGGTCGTCCGCACCAACGTTCACGAGACCGAAGTAAGCAGCACCTAGCACTGCTGCGCTAGTAACAGCACCTGCCGCCACCAGCGTTGTAATTGTTTTTTTCATGTTGAGTTCTCAAAACCACATCCGAATACCGGCCACAAAACGAGCTTCGTCCACGTCCCCGCCTTCATCCCGAATGAAATCGGCGGTTTTGCCGTAGGAACGGCTCCAGGTGACACCTATGTATGGCGCGAACTGGCGAACAATCTCGTACCGTAACCGCAGCCCGACTTCGGTGTTTGCCAGGCCAGAGCCGACGCCGCGTTCCGGGTCGTTCTTGCCATAAAAGTTGGCCTCAGCGGTTGGCTGAAGAATTAAACGATTGGTTAGCAAGATGTCGTACTCGCCCTCCAGACGGGCAGCGGTTTGACCGTTCTCGCCGATAAAGGCGGTGGCTTCAGCTTCGAAGTCATACAGGGCCAGGCCCTGAATACCGAACGCAGCCCAGGTCTGCGGATCCTCCGGTTTGAAATCCTGCCGGACGCCGGCGACAACATCCCACCACGGGCTTACCGAGCGGCCATAGAGGAGCTGCAGCTCAGCATCTTCAGTCACACCATTGGTTCGTTCACCTTCCGAGCGAATCCAGAGCCTATTGATATCGCCGCCCACCCAGCCGGATGCATCCCAAGCAAGCGTGCTACCTTCATCGGCATCTTGGTATTCCAGTTGGTCTAGCAAGAAAAAGCTGTTGAACCCGCTGTCATCCATTTTGTGCCCGTCAAGCGGGGGGAAGGCAGCCTGCCGGTCGGCATCAGTCAGCACCGGGATTGGCGTACGGCTGGTCGGGGTCGGCGAATCAGCGTTCCCGTTTCCCATCGTGGAATGACCCATCGCGCCATGATCCATGCCTTCCATGGACCCGTGATCCATGCCTTTCATGCTTCCATGGTCCATCTTGCTGTGGTCCATCGAGGCGGGTTTCGCTTTGGGCTGGCCATGGCCCATTTTGCTGTGATCAACGGGTGCAGGTTGCGTGGGTTGCTTGCTCGCGCCCATCTGGCTGTGGTCCATGCCCGGCATCGCAGCCTGTGATGAGGCGTGGTCCATCTGCATGGCATCGTGGCCCATTGCCGAGTGGTCCATTCCGGAATGATCCATTTCAGCGGCGAAGCTGGGCGAAACGCCCAGCACACCTAAAGAAACGGCGAATGCCAGCAGCGATGGTCGTGCAACGCTATTGGCCATTTTTCCCTGCCTTAGCTTTGTCGCTGCCATGCGATTCCATCATTTTGCTGTGATCCATTCCTTCCATGGAACCATGATCCATGCCCTCCATAGAGCCATGATCCATGCCTTTCATGGAGCCGTGATCCATGCCTTCATGGTTCATGCCCTGGGCTTGCTTGCTCTTCGAGCCGTTCGATTGCGCCGCGTTGGACGACTTTTGAGAGTGCTGATCATGGTTGTCACTGGACCAGGAAGACGGGGCGTACACCGCGAGCAGGCCAACCATCGCGGCAGAGAGGAAAAAGGCGCTTCGTTTCATTGGTTTGCTCATCTCGTATCTCCAGTTCATTCGTCCACGCGGACTTCTCGGAACATGCCCATCTCCATGTGGTACATGAGGTGACAGTGATAGGCCCAGCGCCCGAGTGCATCTGCGGTTACGCGATAGCTTCGTTTCGAGCCAGGCGGCATATCGATCGTGTGTTTTCGCACCATGAAATTGCCGTCCTCATCCTCCAGGTCACTCCACATGCCGTGCAGATGGATGGGGTGAGTCATCATGGTGTCGTTGACCAAGGTAATACGCAGGCGCTCGCCGTACTTGAGCCGCAGCGGCTCTGCGTCAGAAAACTTGATCCCATCGAAGGACCAAGCGAACTTTTCCATATGCCCGGTAAGGTGCAGTTCGATTGTCCGGCCAGGTTCCCGGCCGTCAGGGTCGATGAAGGTGCTACGCAAATCCGAATACGTGAGAACCCGACGCCCGTTATCGCGAAGCCCGATCCCCGGATCGCTCAGCTTTGGCGTAGGGGTCATGGTCTGCATATCGACCAGAGGGTTGTTTGTTTCGGAGGCGGGATGGTTCTGCATGGCACCGCTGGCGGCCATATTGCTTTGGTCCATACCGGTCATGTTGCCGTGGTCCATGCCAGCCATCTTGCTATGGTCCATACCGGCCATGCTGCCGTGGTCCATGCCAGCCATCTTGCTATGGTCCATACCGGCCATGCTGCCGTGGTCCATGCCAGCCATCTTGCTGTGGTCCATACCGGCCATGCTGCCGTGATCCATGCCACCCATGCTGCCGTGGTCCATCCCCATATCACTCATGGAGATGAGAGGCCTTGGATCTACAGCCGGCACCGGTGCCTGCAGGCCCTCACGGACAGCCAAGGTACCCCTTGAATAGCCGGTGCGATCCATGGATTGAGCAAAGATGGTGTAAGCCTGCTCGTTTTCAGGCTCGACAATGACATCGTAGGTTTCAGCAACGGCAATCCGGAATTCATCGATCGACACTGGCTTAACGTACTGACCGTCGGCTGCGACAACCGTCATTTTCAAGCCGGGGATCCGCACGTCGAAATAGGTCATCGCCGAGCCATTGATAAAGCGAAGCCGGATTTTCTCCCCTGGCTTGAAGATTCCCGTCCAGTTCCCATTTGGCGCCTGGCCGTTCATGAGGTAGGTGTAGGTGTGCCCGCTCACGTCAGCGAGATCGGTTGGGCTCATCTTCATCTCGGCCCACATCTTTCGATCGGCCACAGCAGCAGACCAACCTTTCTCGCTCACGTCGTCGACGAAGTCGCCAACGGTGCGCTTGTGGAAGTTGTAATAGTCCGACTGTTTTTTGAGCTTGGACATAACCCGCGCCGGGTCTTCGTCGGTCCAATCACTCAGCATGACGACATAGTCACGATCGTAGGTGAAAGGCTCTGGATCCTTGGCATCAATCACCAGCGCACCGTAAACACCGACCTGCTCCTGGAAGCCCGAATGGCTGTGGTACCAGTAGGTGCCGTTCTGGTGGACCTTGAACTTGTACTCGTACATGCCGTCGGGAGCGATGCCATGGAAGCTTAGACCCGGCACGCCGTCCATATTCGCCGGCAGGATGATGCCGTGCCAGTGGATGGACGTGTCCTGCTTCAAGCGGTTGCGAACCCGTAGCGTGACCGTGTCGCCTTCGCGCCAACGGAGTATTGGTCCTGGCAGCGAACCGTTGATGGCCATCGCCGTTCGAGCTGCCCCGGTAATGTTCACCGGGAGCTCCCCGATGTACAGGTCAAAATCGGTGCCGGTCAGTACGTTAGGCTGGCCAGGGCTGGTTACGGCCCAGACCGGCGCGCGCCACATGCCCAGCCCACCCAGTAGTCCGGTAGCAGCCAGGCCTTTGACGAATGAACGTCTCGTGGTTTTGCTTTGCATGCCGTTGCGTCCAATCAGGTAGATCGCTGATATCCAGACTGCGGGATCCGCAGCCATCTGGTTTCAATTGAGCTCCCCCAAGCCTCGTAGACTTTCGCCAAAGCACAAGGATTGCGGGAGGCAATACCCCGAAAGCTGACATAGTTCAGATTCCGGGGTGATTACATTTCTGTAAGCTAAGCTCAGCAGCTCTCGTGGCCGGGGTGCTTTTGGCTTTGGGCGGTAACAGGAGCCTCTGCTTTTTTCTCCTGAGCAACCTGGTAAGCCTGCATGGAAGATGCACGTGCAGCTTCCATCCTGGCGAAGGTGCGATCCGCGCCGCCTTCAGCCAGGGCGAGGCTCGCCATGCCGAAGGTGACTACCATCACAATCGCTTTGATCATGTTCATTTGCGTTTCCTCTAAGGGTCAGTTTCGCCTGATTGGCGCCGTTCACAGTGCTCAAGCTAGCTACCCGGCACTGTCAGCAAGCTGAGCCCGACATTACTTTTCCGTCAGCTTCTGGTTGGGTGCCTTTTTTGCTGCACACTGAAGGGCATCCAAGGGGGCGCAGCAGATGAAATTACTCGTAGCCGAAGATGAGCCAAAAATCGGGGCCTACCTGCAGCAAGGGCTGACGGAGGCAGGCTTTACCGTCGATCGTGTGGTCACAGGGACCGACGCGCTGCAATACGCTTTGAGCGAGGCGTATGACCTGCTGATTCTTGATGTAATGATGCCGGGGCTAGACGGCTGGGAGGTGCTGCGGATGGTACGTGCGGCAGGGAAAGAGGTCCCAGTCTTGTTTTTGACGGCCCGTGATGGCGTGGACGATCGCGTGAAAGGGTTAGAACTCGGGGCTGACGATTACCTGGTCAAACCCTTTGCATTCTCGGAACTGCTAGCGCGTGTGCGCACTTTGCTGCGAAGAGGCAGCAGTGGCTATGCTCAGACCACTATGAAGATGGCTGACCTGGAGGTAGACCTGCTTAAGCGCCGGGCCACCCGAAATGGCAAGCGGATCGACCTCACAGCCAAGGAGTTCTCCTTACTGGAACTACTCATGCGCCGACGCGGCGAGGTACTGCCGAAGTCCCTGATCGCATCGCAGGTGTGGGATATGAACTTCGACAGCGACACTAACGTGATCGAGGTTGCTGTTCGTAGGTTGCGGGCCAAGATTGATGACGATTTCGCCCCCAAGCTCATACATACAGTTCGTGGCATGGGCTATCTGATGGATGTTCCCGAGTAATGCGCGCCCAATCGTCGCTCGTTAAACGCCTTACCCTCATGTTCATGTTCGCGGTCATCGCCGTATTGGTCGTTGCCGGCGTGAGCTTCTACATGCTCAGTCAGCACCATTTCCAGATGCTGGATGAGCAAGCCCTGGCCGAGAAACTCGAATCCACCCGGCACATCCTTTCACTTTCAGCAGCACGTGATGAACTTGAGGATCAGGAGCCTCAACTGCGTGCTTTGTTGGGGGCTCATCAGGACCTTTCTGCGGAGATTCTTGATGCTGACGGTACTGTCCTGTTCTCGGACTCCAAGGCATCCCGCATCCCTGAGCGCTTTAAGCAGGCCTCTTCTGGCGCCGTTTGGGACTGGCAAATCGACTCGCGGAACTTCCGGGGGATTACCTCTCAACTGGCTATAGCGCAGGCGCAGGCGCCGGTAACAGTCATGTTGATGCTGGATGTCACCAGCCATGCCCACTTTTTCAAGACGCTGCAATGGTGGTTCGGCATTGGCTTGGTCATCAGCGCTCTGGTTAGTGCAGGATTGGGGTGGATCGTGGCCAAGAGCGGTCTTCGGCCGGTTGGGCAGATCACCAAGGTGGCGACATCCATGTCTGCCCGGTCCCTTCGCGAGCGAATTCCATTGGAGCCCGTGCCGCTTGAATTGCAGGAGCTGATCCTCTCCTTCAACGGAATGCTTGCACGCCTGGAAGACGCGTTCGTCCGGCTATCAAACTTCTCAGCCGACATCGCACATGAGCTGCGGACTCCGGTAAGTAATCTTCTGACGCATACCGAAGTCGTTCTGACCAAAAAACGCGACCTCGATGCCTACGAAGACAACCTCTACTCCAATCTTGAAGACCTCAAGCGCATGTCGCGCATGATCGATGACATGCTGTTCCTGGCAAAAGCTGATAACGGCTTGATCATCCCCGAGCAGGTTGATATCGATCTGGTCGGGCTAGTGTCCAGACTGATTGAGTACTACCAGCTTGCAGCCGAAGACCGAAGCATTCGGCTTGCCCTTCAAGGCGAAGGTACGATCCGTGGTGACCGGCTAATGATTGACCGGGCGGTTTCCAACATTCTATCCAACGCTTTGCGCTATACCCCCGAAGGCCACGATATCGCCGTCCGGATTGTCGAGGCGGCTGATCAAGTGAACCTGTCCGTCCAGAACAATGGGGCCACGATTGATCCGGAACATATCAACAAAATCTTCGACCGGTTCTATCGCGCTGACCCTGCAAGGCGGGAAGGAAGCCCAAGCAACGCCGGCTTGGGTCTGGCCATAACGCGTTCGATCATCGAGGCTCATGGTGGGCGAATTTGGTGTACCTCCGCTGACGGCGTGACGAGTTTTCACATCGCTCTGCCGCACGCCAAACAATCCACTTCCAAGCCTCAAACGGCTTAATGCTCATTTCATGCGTGTAACCTATACTCGGCCATCATGAACCGGCTCCTACGACTGTTCACCATCCTGCTTCTAATCGCATCGCTTCCTCTCAACGGCATGGCGGGAGTCGACTCAGCCATTGAACCATGCCCCATGCAAACCATGGGGATGGAGATGATGGCGGGGATGGATCACGATTGTTGCCAGGATACTGATCCAGGATCAGCTGCCGACCACTCCAAAGCCTGCAAAGTGGGCCAGGAGTGTAGAACCGCGAGCACAGTTCAGGTCGAAATAATTAACCCCACGCTCACCTATTCTGCGCCTAGGCCAGTAGATACCTATGCGGTGAGCCTCGTAAACAGGGCGCCTCCTGACCCTTGGCGGCCACCCCGCGCCTGATTACCTCTTAAATTCACCCCATCGTCCTGTTTTGCAGCCGGATGATGGCATGCGCTTGCGCGCTGATTTTTTGAGGAATCATTTCCATGACTCCCCCACGTTACCGATTAGGGATGGCATGTCTGGCCGCTCTGATCAGCCTGTTGTCGACGTTACCGGCTCAGGCTACACCGTTGTCTCTGGAGGAAGCGCTTCAACTTGCCGAACGCAATGCCCCCATCCTCCAGGCCAGGCAAGAGCAAATGACGGCCGCTCGACACGCTGTGATCCCAGCAGGCGAGCTGCCTGATCCACGTCTCAACCTAGGAGTGCAGAACCTTCCTGTTGACGGCAGTGATCGTTGGAGCATGAACCGCGATTTCATGACGATGCAGGTTGTCGGCCTCTCCCAGGAAGTACCAAACCGGGACAAGCGGGAGGCACGAGTTGAGACGGCACGAGCGAGCGTTGAGCGAGCCGATGCAGAGGCGGTGTTCGAGCGCTTAAAAGTGCGTGCTGCCACAGCCCAAGCTTGGGTCGCGGCGTACACCGTTCAACGGAAACTGCAGCAGTTTGAGGACTTCTACAAAGAAAACCGTCTGTTGGCCGCAGCAATCCGCGCACGCCTGGCCGGCGGTACCGGCGCGACGGCCGACGCACTTGCTCCTGACCAGGAAGCTGCGCAACTCGATGAGCAAAAAGATGTTCTGCTCACACAGGCCGCTCAGGCACGGGCTGCACTCAAGCGATGGATTGGAGAGGATGCTGATCCGCAAGCTCAAGCATTTCCGCGCTGGCCAGTGAGCGCGCCGGACTATCTACACGCTATACATGCACATCCAGAATTGGCGACCTACAACGCCCTTACGCGGGAAGCACAAGCTCAAGTGCACCAAGCCTTGGCAGAAAAGAAGTCGGACTGGGGGTGGCAGGTGGATTACCAGCGGCGCGGGCCTGAATTCAGCAATATGGTGAGCCTGCAGGTAAGTTTCCAACTGCCCTTGTTCGCTGGCTCACGGCAGGACCCGATGATCGCGGCACGTCGCGCACAAGTCCGGCAACTGGAGGACGAACAGGAAGCGGCATTGCGTGAGCATAAAGCGCAGCTGGAGACAGATCTTGCGGATTACCAGCGATTGCAGCGAGCAGTGCAGCGCAGCCGTGAAACATTGTTACCGCTAGCGGAGGATCGAGTCCGCCTCGCCCTTGCTGACTATCGAGCCGGTAAATCACCCTTAAGTGAGGTTCTCACCGCTCGACGTCAGCGGGTTGAAACACGACTGCAAGACATCGATCTGCAAGGACAGTTGGCCGCGACAGCTGCACGGCTGCACTTCGCGTATGGAGAGGTGCGCGCATGAGAAATTCAACTATCAGCCTTGTGGTATTGGCCGCGTTGGCTATCGGCGGTGGCGTTGGCTATCAGCTAGCAAAGCGTGGGCAGGTGTCCACTGCCTCCCCTGAAACGCTACAGAAGGTGCTGTATTGGTATGACCCGATGTACCCCCAGCAGCACTTTCCAGCACCGGGCAAGTCGCCCTTCATGGACATGCCACTGGTGCCGAAGTACCAGGAAAGCACCGCTGCTGAGGTGAGCCCCGCAGTTCAAGTTTCACAGGGGCTCCAACAAAACCTGGGGGTCCGTCTGGCTACCGTAGCGAAAGGGCAGCTTGCTCGAACCCTCCAGGTGAGCGGCGTGCTTACCTTCGATGAGCGGGATTTTAGCGTTCTGCAGGCTCGTACCGGTGGCTACGTCGAACGCACCTATGGCCGCGCTACAGGCGACGTGGTTGCCAAGGGCGCCCCATTGGCAGATGTGTTGACGCCTGAATGGGCGGGCTTGCAGGAAGAGTACCTGGCGCTTCAGCGATCTGGGGACAATGAATTGCGCGCTGCAGCTCGGCAACGACTACTGCTGGCGGGTATGCCTGCCGATCTTATCAACCGGATTGACCGTACGGGAAGGGTCCAGAATTCGGTAACGCTCTTGGCCCCAACAGCAGGCGTCCTTCAGGCTCTGGAATTGCGGCCAGGCATGACAATGACACCGGGTGCAACGTTGGCGAAGATCAATGGTATCGCGAACGTCTGGCTTGAGGCCGCAGTACCTGAAGCGCAAGCCCAAGGCCTACAGGAAGGACAGGCAGTGCAGGCGAATCTGGCAGCGTTCCCAGGCGAACCTGTTCCCGGCAAGCTGACCGCATTGCTGGCTGATGCGGATCTGCAAAGCCGCACCTTGCGGCTTCGTATAGAACTGCCCAACCCCGGCGGCCGGTTGCGCCCAGGCATGACCGCGCAGGTTTCCCTCCATCCGTCCGGGCAACAGGATGACAGCCTACTGGTGCCAGCCGAGGCGATCATTCGGACGGGGAAACGCGATCTCGTAATGGTGTCAGAAGACGGAGGTCGATTCCGGCCGGTGGAAGTAGTGCTCGGCCAGGAAAGTGCTGGCCAGGTGGTCGTGCTGCGAGGCCTTCAGGCGGGCCAGCGCGTTGTGGCGTCCGGGCAGTTTCTGCTGGACTCCGAAGCGAGCTTGAAAGGTATCGAGGCCGTTACTGCTGGCGATGCTCCACTTGCGCAACCTGTACAGCCGGCTCTACATCAGGCCAATGGGCGCATCGTTCAAATAGAAGGTAATCAGCTGACCATCGCTCATGGACCGTTCGTGACGCTGGGCATGCCTGGTATGACGATGACTTTCCCTGTGGCAGATCCCCGCTTGATTGCCGGACTCAAGGTTGGCGAACGCATCCGGTTTGGAGTGCGCGAGCGCGATGAAGGCATGGTCATCGAGCAAATAACCCAGCAGGAGAACCAGCCATGATCGCGAACCTGATTCGTTGGTCGGTTGGCAACCGCGTCCTGGTCCTGCTGGCAACACTGTTTGCCGTAGCTTGGGGCGTTTTCTCTCTGCGCAGTTTGCCGATCGACGCGTTGCCTGACCTGTCAGATGTGCAGGTGATTATCCGCACCTCCTACCCAGGGCAGGCACCGCAGATCGTGGAAAATCAGGTGACATATCCCCTGACCACCACAATGCTTTCCGTACCCGGAGCCAAGACAGTGCGGGGCTTTTCAGCATTTGGAGACAGCTTCGTATATGTGTTGTTTGAGGACGGCACAGATCTCTATTGGGCGCGGTCCAGGGTGCTCGAATACCTAAGCCAGGTTCAGTCTCGATTACCGGCGTCCGCTAAGCCAGTGCTCGGACCCGATGCCACTGGTGTAGGCTGGATCTACCAGTATGCGCTGGTGGACCGCAGTGGTACCCATGACCTGGCACAGCTGCGCAGCCTTCAGGACTGGTTCCTGCGCTTCGAGTTGAAAACTCTTCCGGACGTTGCCGAAGTGGCGACGATAGGCGGGATGGTCAAGCAGTACCAGGTAGTGCTCGATCCGCTGCGCATGGCCAGCTTGGGAATCACTCAAGTTGAGGTTTCGGACGCCATCGCCAAGGCCAATCAGGAAACCGGTGGCGGCGTGCTCGAACAAGGCGAAGCTGAGTTCATGGTAAGGGCTTCCGGCTATCTGAAGTCACTCGATGATTTCCGAGCCATTCCCCTGCGCCTGGCTGCGAAGGGTATACCCGTAACACTGGGCGATGTAGCCACTGTACAGCTGGGCCCTGAGGCACGTCGCGGCATCGGCGAGCTTGATGGACAGGGCGAAGCGGTGGGCGGCGTAGTAATTCTGCGCAGTGGCAAGAATGCGAAAGATGCCATCGCTCACGTCAAATCCAAGCTTGAATCGCTGGAAAAAAGCCTGCCTGCCGGGGTCGAGCTGGTCACTACCTACGACCGTAGCCAGTTGATCGATCGTGCTGTGGAAAATCTGAGCCAGAAGCTGATTGAAGAGTTCATCGTGGTCGCACTGGTGTGCGCTGCATTTCTTTGGCATCTGCGCTCATCGTTGGTCGCCATCGTCTCGCTTCCGGTTGGTGTCCTCATTGCCCTGATCGTCATGCGCCACCAGGGCATCAACGCCAACATCATGTCGCTTGGGGGCATAGCCATTGCAATCGGTGCGATGGTGGACGCCGCTGTGGTGATGATTGAGAACGCGCACAAACGGGTTGAGGCTTGGCATACGTGGCACCCTGGAAAGTCGTTGCGTGGCGAAGATCATTGGAAAGTGATGACTGAGGCAGCAGTCGAGGTCGGGCCTGCGCTGTTCTTCAGCCTCATGATCATTACGCTGTCCTTCATACCGGTATTCACCTTGCAGGCTCAGGAGGGAAGGCTGTTTGCGCCCCTCGCATTCACCAAGACTTATGCAATGGCAGCAGCAGCGGGCCTTTCGGTTACCCTGGTACCCGTGCTGATGGGGTACTGGATTCGGGGTCGTTTACCGGCAGAAGAGCGCAACCCACTCAATCGAACCCTGATACGGCTCTATCGCCCAGCATTGGAGATCGTTCTACGCCGGCCAAAGCTCACGTTGGCGGGTGCACTGTTGATTTTGCTCAGCAGTGTCTGGCCCCTGAGCCAGCTCGGCGGCGAATTCTTGCCGCCACTGGATGAAGGCGATTTGCTGTACATGCCGACTGCCCTGCCAGGTCTTTCGGCGCAGAAAGCCTCTGAGCTTTTGCAACGTACGGACCGGCTGATCCGAACGGTACCGGAGGTCGCCAGTGTCTTCGGTAAAGCGGGCCGGGCTGAATCAGCGACCGACCCGGCCCCGCTGGAGATGTTCGAGACGACTGTCCGACTTAAACCGAAGGATCAGTGGCGAGCAGGGATGACCACTGAGAAGCTGATCGAAGAGCTGGACCGTACCGTGCAGGTACCTGGGCTAACCAATATCTGGATCCCACCGATTCGAAACCGTATCGACATGCTCGCAACCGGTATCAAAAGCCCGATCGGCGTAAAGGTTGCCGGCAGCAATTTGAATGAGATCGACCGGGTGACTCTGGCTATCGAGAAGGTGGCCAAAACGGTTCCAGGGGTGACTTCCGCCCTCGCCGAGCGATTAACCGGTGGACGCTACATCGATCTGGATATCGACCGCCAATTCGCAGCGCGTTACGGCCTGAACATTGCTGATGTCCAAGCGATTGTTGCCGGCGCCGTTGGGGGCGAAAACATCGGCGAAACCGTAGAAGGCCTGGCGCGATATCCCATCAGTGTTCGGTACCCACGGGAGTGGCGTGACTCTGTTGATGCCCTGCGGCAGCTACCGATTTACACCAGCCAAGGGGGGCGAATCACACTGGGAACCGTGGCACGGGTGCGTATTGCGGACGGTCCACCCATGCTCAAGAGTGAAAACGCGCGCCCCTCGGGCTGGGTGTATATCGACGTGCGGAGACGGGACCTGTCCTCCGTCGTTGCCGACCTGCGCCGGCTAGTCGATCAGCAGGTGAAGCTCGATCCTGGCATAAGCTTGAGCTATTCCGGGCAGTTCGAATACCTGGAGCGCGCCAATGCGCGCTTAGCATGGGTAGTACCGGCGACGCTGGCCATTATTTTCGTCCTTCTCTACCTCACGTTTGGCCGCCTCGGTGAAGCGCTGCTGATCATGGCTACCTTGCCATTTGCGCTAACCGGCGGCGTATGGCTGCTGTACATGATGGGCTACAACCTGTCGGTGGCCACGGGTGTCGGTTTTATCGCCTTGGCTGGGGTCGCAGCAGAGTTTGGAGTCATCATGCTGATCTACCTCAACAATGCCTGGACTGAACGAAACGGCAACGGTACGCAGGGGCAACCTGCGCTTCTGGATGCTATCCGCGAAGGGGCCGTGCAGCGCATCCGCCCCAAAGCCATGACCGTAGCAGTGATCGTCGCAGGCTTGATGCCAATCCTCTGGAGTAGCGGTACCGGCAGCGAAGTCATGAGCCGGATCGCTGTACCCATGGTCGGCGGCATGCTCACCGCGCCTTTGCTCTCACTATTTGTAATCCCTGCGGCTTACTGGCTCGTCAGGCGCCGCGGACTCGCTGTACACGATAACCCCCAAACAGGAGTAACCCGATGAAGAAGCTACTGATCAGCGCTGGCCTGGTGTTCGCCGTTGCGGCGGCGGTGCAGGCCCAAGACATGTATGGCACGGATATGAAGAATATGCCCATGGAAGGCAACGAGACCCAAGGCAGCCAGGCGGCTCCGACTGCATCGGCTGAGGGAACCATCAAAGCTTTGGAACCAGGTAAAGTTACCTTGGCGCATGGACCAGTATCAGCCCTGAAATGGCCGGCAATGACCATGGGCTTCAGCGCTACCGAGCAGCAACTCAAGGGACTCAAGGTAGGCGACAAGGTCAGCTTCGATTTCCGAATGAATGGGGGCACAGCGACGATCGTAGGCATTCGCAAGCAGTGACGGATTGACTTCTAACCCTGCCTATTAGAGCTGATAGGCAGGGTCATTTAGCCAAACTTTGGAAAAAGTGCTGCCGCAATTCCTGACCGCGCCGCCTTCAGCTCTGTGCCTCGGGACGCTAGTTGGTCTTTGCGCTCTGTAGCCGGGATGCATTCAGATCAGAGTAGTAGCTGACGTTTGAGCAGAGATCTTCGTGCATCACGATCTATATGGGTCGAAAGCGGACAGGGCATCGCAAAGTCATCCAACTGCCTGAGTTATCCGAACGCCAACAAGGATTCCACCGAGCTTGTCGACAAGAAAACCCGCGACAACTCAGAGTGTTATCCGAGCAAACAGACTTTGGATACCCTATTCCCGCTAGAAACACTGCCGCTGAAACCCTCCTGGCATGTAGCTCCTTCGTCCTACGCTTCAGCCTCTATGACCCCCACCCAACCTTTCGCGCAGGTGCGGAACGAACCTAGGCGTAACGCGGGTATAAGCTTCGTAGGCAGCGCCAAACTGCTTGTGCATTTCCCGCTCTTCGGAAACCGCCAAACGCCCGTACATCACCAGCAACACCGGGAACATTGCCAGCGTCAGCAGCGTCGGCCACTGAAGGAGAAAGCCCAGAAGAATCAGCACAAATGCCACGTACTGCGGATGTCTGATCCAGCCATAGGGCCCGACCGTTGCAAGTGAACGGCGGCGTTGCGCGTGATATAGCACGTTCCAGGCGGCAGAAAGCAAATAGAAGCCGAAACCCAGGAATAGGTAACTGGCAATGTGCAAAACACTGAAGTGTGGGTTGCCCTGGTCACCGAGCAACGTCGACCACAGATGGCCGGATTCGTGGGAAAGCAGATCGAGGTTGGGGAACCTGGCCTGCAACCAGCCTGACAACAGATAGATCGTCAGGGGGAAGCCATACATTTCCACAAACAGGGCAACGATGAAGGCCGAGAATGCACCGAAGCTCCTCCAGTCTCTCGCCGTTGCCGGCTTGAAGAAACTGAAGGCAAACATGATGAAGATCGCGGAGTTGATGAAAACCAGCGACCAGAGGCCATACGCGCTTTCACCATGATTCATGATGGATCTCCCGGCTTATGGATATCAGCCTTATCGGAGGGGGCCGGTTTGCTCTGGCCCTGGTGATGGTGTCCCCCATGTCCTCGATGCATGAAGACATGCATCAGCGGACAGGCGAGCAACAACAGATAAGGCAGGGCTCCAACGACATGGGCAAGGTGCTCGGTGAGCAGGAAGTAGACGGCGATCCCACCGATTACCACCAGGCCGATTGCATAGCGTGAACGCCAGAAACTGTGTGGTGAGCCGTTTTCATCGAAGTGAGGGTTCATAGCGACTCCTGGGAAAGGAGATGGGTTACTTCGATGCAGCAGATGGCATGCGGTCCATCATCATCTGCATCATCGACTCCATCATGTCCATGCGCTTTTCCATCATCTGGTGGCGGGCGGCCATATCCCCGCCCATGCCGCCATGCATGCCCCCCATTTCAGGCATGCCACCCTCCATGGACTTCATCATGGCCATGCCATTTTTCATCAGCGCCATATGCTCGGCCATCAACGCCTGACGGGCTTCCGGCGTTTTGGCTGCAGCCATCTTTTCGTGCATGGCTTGCATGGCCTTCATTTGCTGGTCCATCGCCGCCATTTGCCCTTTGTCCATTGGCTGAGAAGGCGTCTTCTCGGTAGCCGCCGCGCTTGGCGCATCGGCCGGGTGATGTGTCGAGTGTTCATCGGTGTTTTGCGCCATGGCGCCCACGGACGCTGCGGCCAAACAAAGTCCGATCAGTAAATTTCGAACGTTGTTCATCATCATCTCCTTAGCACTGTTTTAAAGCCGGATGCCTTGGTCTGGGCGCTAGGCCTCACCTGGCACGACAAGCAAATTACTGCGCCGGCGTGAATGCTCATTTTTCGCGTCGTGCTCGGGTTGTACACCGACGGGCTATTATTGGGCACTCGGCGGCTCGAAGCTGATCCCGTTTGGCCCGGCGCCAACCTTATGGGTAGCAACGACCTTTCGGCTGCTCGTATCGATGACAGATACGGTGCCCGCTTCAATATTGCTGACAAACACATAAGCGCCGTCGCTGCTGATGGCCACACCATGGGCACCCTTGCCGGTGGTCACGGTGCCCAGGCTGCTACGCGTCTGGAGATCTACGATGGAGACTCGGTCGTCCGGATTCTGGCCACTGCCCTGATTCGCGACATAGACCTGGCGACCGTCAACGGTGGCCATCATCTGGATTGGCGTGCGGCCGACATCAACCTTGCTGATCACCTTGCGTCTGGCCGTGTCGATGATGCCAAGCTGATTTGTCGCACTGAGCGAGACGAATGCCAGGCGACCGTCAGGGGCAAAGCCGACCTGGACAGGGCCTTTGCCCACGGGAATCTGCGCGGTTTCTTTGAGTGTGACGACATCGATAAGCGATACGCTGTCGCTCTTCATGTTCGCGATATAGAGTGTCCGGCCATCAGGGCTCAAGCGCAGCCCATGGGGATAACGCCCAGTTGGAATACCGGGCAACTCGATTCGCTGCTCAAGGTCAAATACTCGCACCTGGTTGGCAGCGGAATCGGTCACAAAAGCTCGCAGCCCGGTGACGTCGGTGACCACATGAGCCGGGTGATCGCCTGCCGGGAAGCTGAACGGTGGCCTGTCCAGCGCGCTGGTACTGAACACCAGCAACTGCCCACCGGGCTTTTCACCGCTCGAATGCCCCGCATGTCCAGCCACTCCAACAACCAGAAGCAAGCTGCCGTCGGGCGAAACCTGTAGGTTGTGGGGTGCGATCGGCAAGGCGACCGTGCTCACATCACCTGTCGCAAGATTTACCTGGCTAATGGAAGCGGACCGTTCATTGGCCGTGTAGACGTTACCCGTAGGGTTTGCCATGACCAGCCCCAGAGGGATGAGCAGGGATATCCCCAAGGCCATAGAACTAAACCGCTTGGCAGTCATCATTGTGAATGAGCTCCAACGAGGGGCCGGGGTATGTGAGCCAGGCTGGCCTATACATTTACTCAAGATAAACACCAATCGCGAAGCATTTTCTTGATCAGCGTCAACGTCCACAGCTTGACTCGGCACTGGGTGATCGAAGGCCGTCCATTTCTTGGGGAGTATTGCTGGCTATCCCGACCCGGAGTCAGTCGACATCAGGCTGTATATGAAGAAACCGCGCCATGAAACATGGCACGGCGGCTTGCCATCTGAGCGGTAACGAGACTTAGCGACTGACTTTGGTTGGGTAACCAAGCGCCTGGACCAGTGCACCGACGCGTTCCGCCTCGATGTTGCTTTGGACACTCACTGTACCGGCAGCACGATCAACGATCACCTTCGCGTCGCCATCGGCAGCCTGGATGGCCTTGGTGATCTTGTTGACACAACTGCCACATCCCATACCGGAAACTTCCAAAACGAACATAGCGGGCCTCTCATGCTGGTACGGCTTTTCTCGCCGCATTTACAGCTTCAACCTTGACACGATGACAAGGTCAAGGCCCGGTCAAAGGATTTATCTTCGCCCTGAAATCTTGTCCAACTCCTCTGGCGGCGGCCCCTGCTGCATCACAATTGTCCCTTACGATCTTGGCAGAAGATGGCGGACGTCGCAGTTGCCCGATGTCCTCCATCAGGACCAGATTGGCGCCGAACTCGCGGACATACCCGCTAAGGCCAAAGCCCTAGACAGTCAGTCATATGGATCAGGCGTTGAAACGCTGATGGCGGAACTTCCTCTCATAGGTTGCGGTGTGCCCATTTCAGTCTGTGACTACGCGCTTCAGCCGCAGTGCGTTGAATACCACGGAAGCCGAACTTACGCTCATGGCCAATGCCGCAATCATCGGTGACAATAGATGGCCGGTAAGCGGGTAGAACAAACCTGCCGCCAGCGGTATGCCCATAGCGTTGTAGAAGAATGCGAAGCCCAAGTTTTGACGCATGTTCTTCACCGTGGCCACGGATAGTGTTCTGGCCCGCAGGATGCCCATCAGGTCGCCCTTGACCAGCGTCAACTGGGAGCTGTTCATGGCAACATCGGTGCCAGTTCCCATGGCGATCCCGACATCAGCCCGGGCCAGCGCAGGGGCATCGTTGATCCCATCTCCTGCCATGGCAACCCGGCGCTTATCGCCCTGCAGGAGCGCCACCAGTTGCTCCTTGTCCTCGGGTTTCACTTCTCCGTGGACTTCCTCGATGCCGAGTTGTTTCGCGACCGCACGTGCCGTAGTCAGGCCGTCGCCGGTGGCCATGATGACCTTCACATCTTCTGCCTGTAGCCGGGTTACCGCCTCCTTGGAGGTGGGTTTGACCGGATCGGACACCGCTAGCAGGCCAGCGAGCACGCCATCGACGGCCAAGTACATGATACTCATGCCTTCCAGACGCAGCTGCTCGGCGCGGTCTCGCAACGGACTGGTGTCGAGGCCAGCCTCTTCCATCAAGGTCGTGTTGCCAAGCTGCAGCCGTTTGCCGTTCACCTGGCCACGTACACCGATCCCAGAGCCCGACTCAAACGCCTCTGGCTTGGACAAGCTGTGTCCATGCGCTCGCGCATGATCGACAATCGCATGTGCCAGCGGATGCTCGCTGCCTTGGTCCAGGCTGGCGGCAAGGCGCAAGACTTCGGGTGGCATGAACTGCCCGGTACCGACCACGCTATGAAACACTGGCCGGCCCTCGGTGAGGGTCCCGGTCTTGTCGACGATCAGCGTGTCGATCTTGCAGAGGTTCTCGATAGCACTGGCGTCTCGGAAGAGCACGCCACTGCTGGCAGCCTTCCCGGTAGCGACCATGATCGACATGGGAGTGGCTAGGCCGAGCGCGCAGGGGCAGGCAATGATCAGGACCGCGACCGCATTGATCAGGCCGAAGACCCAGCCAGGCTCCGGTCCGAAAAGCCCCCAGCCGAAGAGCGTGACCAGCGCGACCAGAATCACCCCCATGACGAAATAGCCGGCCACGGTGTCCGCCATCCGCTGCATCGGGGCTTTCGAGCGCTGAGCCCGCGCGACCATCTGCACGATTTGCGAGAGCACTGTCTCGGCGCCGACCTTCTGCGCCGCCATCACAAGGCTGCCGTGGGTATTCAGCGTGGCACCGATGAGTGCATCCCCAGCTTTCTTCATCACTGGCACGGGCTCGCCTGTCAGCATGGATTCATCGATAGCACTTTCGCCTTCCAGGACCACCCCGTCGACCGGCACCTTCTCGCCAGGGCGAACGCGCAGGTGGTCGCCCGTATGCACGTGGGTGAGCGGAATATCTTCCTCCTGACCATCGGCCCCGATGCGACGGGCCGTCTTGGGGGCAAGACCCAGGAGCGACTTGATGGCGGCGGAGGTTTGTGAGCGCGCCTTGAGCTCGAGCATTTGGCCGAGCAACGTTAATGAGATGATGACTGCAGCCGCTTCGAAGTAGACACCGATGCGGCCATCCTGCATGAAAGTCGTCGGGAAAACCTGCGGGAACACTGTGGCCGCAACGCTGTATAGGTACGCCGCAGCCGTTCCCAAACCTATCAGGGTCCACATATTCGGGCTGCGATTACGAATCGATGCGACCCCACGCACGAAAAACGGCCAGCCAGCCCATAGTGTCACGGGAGTGGCCAGAATCAACTCCACCCAATTCTGTGTGGCACCATGCAGCAATTGGAGTTGGTGGGCAGTCATGGCCAACACGGTCACGATGACCGTCAGGGGCAAGGTCCACCAGAAGCGGCGGGAGAAGTCCTTGAGTTCCGGGTTCTCGTCTTCCTCAAGCTCCGGTATTACCGGCTCTAGGGCCATGCCACAGATTGGGCAACTGCCCGGCCCACGCTGGCGGATTTGGGGATGCATCGGGCAAGTGTATTCGGCGTCCGCCGCGTTGCTTGGCTGCGGGGCAGCCGAGTGGAGATGGCCCGCGTGTTCTTGGTCCTGGGGAGGGCTAAGATAATGCACAGGCGCTGCGCGGAATTTCGTCAGGCACTTTTCACTGCAGAAGCGGTATGTCCTTCCCTCGTATAGCTCGAAGTAGCGACTATCCGGTGGCACCGTCATACCGCATACCAAATCGCGCTGACTACCATCCGGTTGCTCATACGGGTGCGAGTGGTCATGGTCATGGTCATGCTGGCACGATTCGGTGTGCATGAAGTAGTTCCCTTTGTTGTCCGGTTTGGACGAGTCTTCACCCTTCTGGTGAGAATACCCGCCATGGTTGTGCCCGAAGAGTTGCGTCAGCGGACAGAGCAACAAAATTAAATAACTGTAGTGCCTGTGACAGGTGGCCATAGTGCACGAGCCACATAAAACAGGCCAAATATGGCCAGCATGATCAGTGCAATACCGCCTTTAGTCCGCCAAAAAGGTATTGCCAGATCTGTACCACGGCGATGGGCTCCATCATGATCAACTCCCAAGCTGGGTGGGAAATATCGGCCGCTGCCGTATTGTCCAGCCTAGACAACATCTCCTTGAACAGCTGTGACGCCAATCAATGCTCCTGTAAGCGTGTCGATTATTGTTGTGGTGTAGCGTCATGGCATAGATCATTTCTGGAGGTTGCTGATCCTGCTGCTGCACCAGTGGTTGCCCTTCGACAATGCGCTGGCTGCCTTGTACCCCGGCGAGGGAGTGCCCAAGCCGCTGGAGGAGTACGACGCCGGCTCCCGGTGGGGAACGCCGTCCATGCTTTCCTGCCTGGACGGCCTATACTTGCTCGACCCCTTCTACCAGGCCTGTCAGGAAGGCCTGCCCAGTGGGCTGTAACGCCTGGAGGAGATCGCTTCTGACCAGTTCCGTCAAAGCGAGTACTTCCTCAGTTACTTCCACGCCAACGCATTGGAAGACGAGGAGCAGTTCGTTCTCCAGTTGCCGGCCAAGGTAGCCTTATGCGATCTAACAGCTCAAGCCCCAGACCTGATACATGCGGTGCGGTACAGCGCTGATCGGGTCACTCTTCGCTGTTCCCCTTCCAGCTTTGCCTTTGCCCACAGCAGACGTCGGAGATGAAACTGCTCGGCGGACTCACAAACCTGCTCCAGTGCTCTCGCACAAGGCTTTGATCTGGCCATCTTTGCTTGAATGGCTGACCCGTGGCAGGGCGTTGGCCGTGTTTTCTTCGTGCGTGTTGAGCCCAAGGCGAGCGCGATCCACCATCCACAGGCCGCTACTGCCGCGCGCCAATTCTATGCCGGCACTACTCGTCAAAAAATAGGTGAGTGCTTACCCGGCAGGCAATGGGCTACTATCGAGCCCTATATCTATCCGAAAGGGTTAGCTCCGTTGCCAGGGAATTGCATGCAGGCCATCGATATTGAAAACGCGATCGTTCTTCCTTGGGGGCTTGGCTCAAGATCGCCCCATGACCTGTTTTCTGTGTGCGCAGAAATCATTAACTGCCCTGGTGACATCGTTTTAGACGCTAGCAACCTCTCGTATATCGATCCGTTAGGGATGGCCACGCTGCGAGCGTTGTTTGAAAACCAGTTGGTCCAGAAGCGAGTTTCGATGCAGTTTTTGAGCAGAGACCTGACCTCCTACCTGGCCAGGATGGATTTTTTCAAGGACATTGATGTAGAGGGTGTAGATCTATCGGGGGTAGGACGTCGAAACGACCGAAGCACCTCGTTGGTGGAAATCACCAAAATCAGCGAACACCATCAAGCAGAGGCTGCAGCCTCTCGCCTCGCTAGAGCTATTACGGGAAGGTTGACTCAATCGGACCCGGATGCCCCAGTCGACGAGCACACGGGACGGAATGAGTTTGACTCCTACCGGGGCCCTCTGGAGTATTCGCTCAAGGAGCTATTGGAAAACTCGCTTACTCACGCCCGCAGAGAGGGACGTGGTGACGCCGCCGTTTGGCTGACCTGTCAGTTTTATCCAAAATTGAACCTTGTACGCATGGCCATCGTCGATAATGGGTGTGGGTTTCTCGCGACACTGAGGAATCACCCTGAGCTTCATGACCGCACGCATTTGCACGCGATCGAGGCGGCACTCAAACCGCGAGTGAGCTGCAACCGGGGTGCGATGGCCCAGATCCTGGGTAGCGAGAACCAAGGTATCGGGTTAACAACTACCGCAAAAATTGCAGACGCGGCGGGCGGTGGTTTGATCATCGTGAGCGGCAATGGCATACATGACACAAAGCGTCGGCAGTCTCAGGAGCTGCATGATGCGCTGTGGAATGGTGTATCGATCGCGTTTAGCTGTACCCGTGAGCTGCTGCCCACCATTTCGATCAGTGACTTGCTGCCGAAGGACGATGCAGGACAGGTTGACGACGATCTCGACCTAGATCTGAATTTCCGCTAGCTCTGGCTTTTTGATAGCTCGAGGGCTAGAGTCGATCATGCAAGGAGCGGTAAATGGGAGATTCAGCGTCAACTGAAACTCTCGGGCTGCAAAAAAGGATTATGCAATACAAGGGGTTACGACATGCAAACTCAAATTCGATTAAGTAGGGATAGTTCTATCCGAACGTACGGAATGCGAGCTTCAGCGATCCCCTACCGTACCGAAATCGAACGCTCGCTCAGCAGTGGTGAGAGCGTTGTCATAGATTTCGCTGGGAACGATGTCACTCAGTCCTTCGTCGACGAGTTGATCGGGGCGCTGATTCTGAAGGAGGGTCGCCAGGTGGTATCGCGCCTTGCCTTTGAAAACTGCACCAACGATGTCAAAGGAATCATTAAATTTGTGGTCCATGATCGAGTTCGACAGCTGCAAAAAATGCCCGCGTGACGGATCCGCATTGAATTTAAGGCCCTCAATATTGAGGGCCTTTTCATTGGTGCCAGGCAAAAGATAGCCGTCTTGAGTGGCCCCCATAGCTCGCCCTGAAAAGCGAATGTCAGGGGACACACCGCAGAAAAGCGTTCTGTAGCGGAGGAATACGTGGAAAACGGAGCTTAGGTTTCCTCATTGAGATGTGTAGAAATCCATCGCGACTCACCTATGCAAAGGCTGCGAAAAGCCTGAATCTACTGGGGTATCGTGGCGTGAGATATGTGCAAAAAAATGTGCACAGCATCTGCGGATTGGAGAGCTGGCTTGGCTCCTTAAGTAAAACCATCAAGCTGCAACGGACCTGCAACTCCTGCGGCTTGAAGCAAAGCGGGTAATACCACCCCTGAGCCCTACGAGGTGGTGTTCCGGTTTTTGACCAAACGAGAGCACGCCAGGCGCGCAAATGAGCTGCACGACCAGCTGAATGAAGTGCTCGGGGTGGCCAGAAATCTCAACGATGGGCTGTACTTCGGTGGAGCAGACGTCACGGTGCTACAAGACTTTACCATGCTCGATGCGGAAGACTTCGTGCGGTACAACCTTCACGACTGGCTCAGTGTTGGGGATACCGATGAAGATGAAGAAGGTGCCGATGATGCTGACTGAGCTGCTATCGGCCTCCCCTTTAGGATCTGGGTTTGACCTTAGCTGACCGGCTGCTCTACAAACCAATTGATTTTCTCCGGAGCCGGTGTCACTGTCGCTCCAAGAATAGCCCCCACGCCTCGGGCAGGTCCCAGACCTGTACTGCGCATCAGGGGGTTAGTTGTTTCTAGGGCCCGCCCAGGTCGATCAGGCATGCTTTGGGCTGGCCTCAAACCAGTGGGTGACCACCAAAAGGGTCAGTTAGGCCTACTGCTGCCTATCCTCGCTCGTTACCATCCAGAAACCCTCTATTGATACGGTTTCAGCAAAGATGGATGTCTATAAGCTCCGCATCGAAGACACAGAAAGCAAGATCATCGACAAGGAAGGTTTCGAGGCCGAGACCTTCCGCAGAGATCCGTGGTACCAGCCTGGAAGTGCGGGCAAGCTAGCTCAGTTTGCTGTATGCCCGGCATGCGACAACCCTGTCCAGCTGGTTGGGCTGTATGAGCTACCGCCTAACGTGAAGAACCCATTCGGGAAACATGCTACTAAGAGCATTCGCGGCATCGCTCCATTTGATAGTGAGGCCCGTAACGATTGCCCGTACTTCAAGCCTCGCCAGCATAAGAAAACAGAACGAAAAACCAGGTTTGACGGCGTCCCGCGGAAGATTCTCAAGCTATTGATCGAACAGTTCGATCGCGTGGTTTACATCCTGGAGAAAGAGACCCAACTGGTCCTTTCCGAGAACGCGTTGAGAGGCATGCTGCAGCGTTACAAGGGAGAGCGTGGCTACCTCTATACCGGCGCGACGCTTCGCAATGTGCCATGGATCTTTGCTTACATGTCGGACGCCACCCGCCTGTTTGGCCAGAAGGTCAGTGGAAATGCTGAGCTGGTGAAAGCTATTGCCGCTGAGGTGCCGGGGGCGGAAATCAGCAGCACTGGTCGGCTGGAATCGAAGAAGGTGCCTGGTTCGAAGGCGGCATATTTTGATCTCAAAATGAGTTTCATCCGCCATCGAATCGTCAAAGACAGTGAAGCGTCTGGCTTGGTTGAAAGCATGGAGTTTGTAGTGTCACAGCCTCGCGGAGGTGAGCTTGAGCACATTCACAAGGAAGTCATCAAATTCGATTCGGCTTGGTTCGAATCTCTTATCCGGATGCCGGTTGATCATCCTTATCGCAGAATGGATAGAGTGAAGATGGCCCGGGAGGAACTGGGCGATCTGCTGGAGCTGACTCAGGCCTGAGGAGGCCTGCTGTAAACCACTTTTTTTCACTGTAAACCACAGTGGTTTACAGTGAAAAAAGTGGTTTACAACGTAGCTATGACACGCGCCCTGGCCACTCCCCAGGCCAGCGCGCTCCTCATTGGTTCGTTCAGCCGGACGTCGAACACCTGTGCTGCTCGGGGCCTTGCCACGCCGCGGTGTCCTATAATTCATCTTCAGCTGAGTGGAGCAAAATGTTGTGAAGCGCACATTCATTGGAATGGTCGAGGCTGGTGAGCCACTGATGAGGCAAGCGCTTGAAGCTATCCGACAGGCCCACGAAGCGGAGGCTGCTGGATTGCCAGACCTTGAGGTACAGCGTCTTCACCTATTGGCAGATTCGCTCTATCAGGCGGTCATTGATTTTCAGCTCCTCAAAGCAGGTAAACCACCGTCGACTATCCAGTGAGGACCTGCCGCTACATGACGAAAAAGATACCAGCTCTTCTCCCCGACCACCCCATGTATACCGACGCAGTGGATGCGATGAAGCAATACCACGAGGCGCAGGCTTCTGGCTCATCTGCCGAAGAGGTTGAGCGCCTGCGTCAAATCGCAGAATCACAATTTCGGGCTGTCAGCGAGTATCAGCTCAACGCTCTGGGATATCAGTCTCGTCGTCCGCACTGAAGGGATAACCGATCCGGAGGTAGCTTCAGAATCCATCAAGCCAAGCGGAAGACTCACGACGCGGTCCGATTGATCAGCGAGACGGTGGGGAGGGTTTGCACACAGCCCCAAAAAAAAAGCAGCTCCCGAGAGCTGCTTTTTTCTTACTCCCCCTTTTTGTGCTTGTGGGGTTTCAGGTCCGGATGGTCCTTCTGCTTTTCAGGGGTGACTCGCTGCCTTTTGTCCGGAGTGCCATCTTCATTGGTGCGCTTTGGGCCTGGCTTGATGCTCATGCAAAACTTCCTTTTCCGCTTGGGTTGTTGAATGCAGCTATGTAATTAGTCCAGCTTCTCTCAGCTGTCAAAGCAGGCTGGTGCAGAACCGCCTGGCCGATGATCCGGTCCACATCGAACATTCAGAGGCCAGAATAAGAGCCTCCGACAAAGGGCTTACAAGGGGCAGTGAAATCCAGCGCTGAGCGATACGAAGACGTCTGGACGTTCATCATGCCGAGCACGGTGTGGAACAGGTTGTCGTGGCTCAGCGGTGACGTGGTTTGAGCTTTCAAACAACCCACGTTGACCTTTTCGCTCTTCGCGAGCGAGTCAGACATCCAAAGTACCAACGGCACCTTTGTTTGCTCGTCAGGAGCCATCGCGTAAGGCAGCCCGTGTAGATAGAGCCCACCCTCCCCCAGCGATTCGCCGTGGTCCGAAACGTACATCAGCGCAGTGTCGAACTTGGTGTTGGCCGCCAGGATATCGATGAGATTTGCAGTCACATAATCGGTGTAGAGGATTGAGTTGTCGTAGGCATTGACCACCTCCTCCTGCTTACATTTGTCGAGCTCGTTGGTCTCGCACACCGGTGCGAATTTCTTGAATTGCGAGGGGTAGCGCTTGTAGTAGGCCGGGCCGTGACTGCCTTTGTAGTGGAGCACCAGGACAGCATCGCCTTCCTGGCGCTTGATGAAGTCTTGCATCTCCGTGAGCAGCACCCCGTCCTTACACTCCTCGCTGGTGCACAGTTGGGAATCCGCGTGAGAGGCAGCCTTGTGGTTGGGAACCCTGTCGCAGACCCCTTTGCACCCCGAGTTGTTGTCAGTCCACATGACACTGATGCCAGCGCGTTGAAGCACGTCGAGCAGCCCTTCTCGGCTCTTGGCCAAGCCATCTTTGTACTGGGCCTTACCCACGTCCAGGAACATGCATGGCAGCGAGACCGCGGTAGCGGTACCGCAGGAGCTCACGTTCGTGAAGCTAATGACATTTCGCTTTTCTAGTTCCGGATTCGTTTCACGGGAGTAGCCGTTGAGGGAGAAGTTGGCGGAGCGAGCGGTCTCTCCTACTGCCAGTACCAGCAGCCTGGGTTTACGAGCCGCACCCTGTCGATTAACTACCGCATCAGTACCAATGGCCGTCAGCGTTTTAGGTGAGGCCAGCTGACGCTTCAGGTACCCATGGCCAGCCGCAAACAAGTTGGTAGGTACCAGAATCAGCCGGATCTCCCGATTGTTGCGCAGCAAGGAGGCATACGACTGGTACTGACTCAACGCGATGCCAGATAAGGTCAACAGAGCGAGCGACAGAGCAATGAACCTGCTGACCAAAGCTTTGGCCCAAGGCTTGCGCCGGAGGGGAACCCGGGCAATCAGGTAGACGGGCAACACCCCAACCATTGCGACCCAAAGACCGAGCTTCCAATTCAGCAGCTCGGTTGCCTCAGCGACGTCGGTCTCCACAACGTTGGTGAACATTGTGTAATCGATCACGATGCCGTAGGCATTCATGAAGTAACTCGCAAAAGACGCGCTGATCAGTACCAGGCACAGTATGGGTTTGGCCAGCCGCCCCCATGACAGCAAGCTCAGAACGGTAAACACCCATGCGAATACTATGACTGGGAGGCTAGCCGCTAGCTGCCAGTTCACTTCATCGGTTTTGAATACCAGCTTCCAGAGCACGTTCCAGAGCTCAGCGTTCGCGAATAGCAGTAACCAAAAAGTCACCAGGCCGATTAGCAAATTAGTACTGATGCCTTTCTGCCGCGCATTGCGAATAGCAAAGATCCATTTGCTTAACAGGGTGTGAACAATGGATTTGGAAGGTGTCATTATCAAACTCTGGAAGCTGCTTATCCATGGCGGTAGCTATGGAGTTAGCGGGAGCTACAAGGCAAACCGTCGACAGATGCTGAGCGATTGCGCAATGTGCGGAGCGTCAGAGGCCTTAGGCCCCTAGGCGTTGGGGACGCTTAGTATGTGTGAGGCATAGGGATAAAAAGAGAAATGAATCTCGCTGAGCGCATTATTTCCGGGACCTGATAACGACACGATGACCTCGGGATTACAATGCTGACAGAAATCCAATTACTGCTGTTTTGATTGTCATTGATCACGCTATGATCAAAATTAGGGGGATACTACCCACCAAAAGCAATGCTCCGCTCAGCTAGATAAATTTAATTTCACAAACAAAACGGTTTCGTTTTGTCGTAGGCTAATTTTGAACTTTCAATTCAACTTACAAGTCTTTCTCGCGAGCAGAATATTATTTTCAACTTTTGCTCGTTAATATGTCACCCATCAATGAGGGGCGAATACCATGAGCTTTTTCAAAAACATCCTGGGCGGGCACCATGGCCGTGGAAACCACGGTGGAGGCAAGCACCACAGCGGGGGACATGGGGCCGAGCAATATGATCGCCATGGCCGGCAGCAGGGCTGCGACGGCGGTAATCAGGTGTATGACGGCGGGCGCCCTCCCACTCCTGCCCCCATCAAAGATCTGCAGGGCTGCAGGCAGTGCCGGACGGCCAACGATCCGTCAGCACGCTTTTGTCTAAACTGCGGAACACCGCTATCGAGTGGTTGCACCGCCTGCGGCTCGCTGCTGAGTGCAGGAGCAAGATTTTGCAGTCACTGTGGCCAAGCGACGCTCTAAGGCTAGGTAGACAGGAAGGCCAACGAGACCACAACCCTGCGCAAGGAGAAATACGTGGGTTCAAATCATGACCATGGCAGCGCTGCAGTACGCGAGGGGCATCAGAAGAAGCTAATCATGGCGCTCGGCTTGACTGGCAGCTTCATGATTGCAGAAGTGATCGGTGCGTGGATTACCGGCAGCCTGGCGCTGCTGTCGGACGCATCTCACATGTTCACAGATACTGCCGCCTTGGCGATCTCACTGATTGCACTTCAGATAGCCAAGCGGCCGGCGGATCAGAAAAGAACCTTCGGCTATGCGCGCCTGGAAATTCTGGCTTCGACGTTCAACGCCGTGCTGCTCTTCCTGGTGGCGATGTACATCTTGTATGAGGCCTACCAGCGCTTCTTCATGCCGGCGGAGATCGCTACCGGAGCGATGATGTGGATCGCAATCGCCGGCCTGATCATCAACCTAATTTCGATGCGCCTTCTGGCATCTGCGAGCAACGAAAGCCTCAACGTCAAAGGAGCCTACCTCGAAGTTTGGAGCGACATGCTCGGCTCGCTTGGCGTAATCATCGCGGCACTTATCATCCGCTTCACCGGCTGGACCTGGGTCGACACGATTGTCGCTGTGGCGATCGGCCTTTGGGTTCTGCCGCGGACGTGGCAGTTGCTTCGCGAAAGCCTGGGGATCCTCATGGAGGGTGTCCCGAGGGGGCTCGACGTTACGGCAATCGAGGCCACCATCCTCGGAGTAGATGGCGTGACGGACGTTCATGACTTGCACGTGTGGGCTGTCAGCAGTGGCAGTAACGTGATGACGTCGCACGTAGTGGTTCGGGATTCTGCAGATGGGGATGCTGTGTTGGCGGCCGTCGTGGATGCTGTCAGCGATGCATTCGAAATCCATCACTGCACCATCCAGATCGAGCGGGCAGCTTTCCACGAGAGCGTTCCCTCACCCTCGCACTGACCGATCGGTAAACACCATGCAAACACATCACCCTCCTGGCTGAGGGTGATGTTGCAAAAAAAATGCGGTGAGGGATGCCGTAAACGGCAGGAGCGCTTCAAGGGGGTTGGTGAATGGCTTCGCCTGCCCTCGTCAACAACCTCCAGAAGGCTCAGCGATGGCCTGGATCATCACGAAGTACCTACTCACTGCCGGTATAGTGATTCTCGTGTCAGAGCTGGCGAAACGCAGCGACAAGCTGGGCGGCTTGGTCGCCGCCCTACCCTTGGTCACGGTCGTGACGTTGGTCTGGCTCTATTTAGAGAACCAGAGCATGGAGAAGATCTCCAACCATGCTTGGTACACGTTCTGGTACGTGCTTCCGACCCTACCGATGTTTATTGCTTTTCCATTGCTGCTACCTAAGCTCGGCTTTTGGCCGACACTGATCAGCAGCATCCTCATCACAATGGCCAGCTTCGGAGGCTTCGCCATACTGCTGCGCCGGTTCGGCATTGAGCTTCTATGATCCGGTGGCCGCAGGGATCATCTTGATGAGTCTTAACGGCTATTAACACACTCGCCCTTCACCAGGTAGCGAACCATGTGCAGTTCGCCTTTCGAGTCTTCGTAGGTCATCATGCTTCTTACATTACCGCAGTACCGCACACTGGGTGATACATACACCAACTTACCAACGTCCAGGTCCATGCCATAGGCGTAGTCTTCTAGTTGAGGCATGGGCTTTTTTACGCGTTGAGCATAATCCGCTGTAGCCTCTCTAGCAGTACGCTCGATGCGTTTATTGATCTCCATACCGCTTTGGGCATTGGCTGTTAGTGATGTAAAGAGCAAAAACACGGCGATCGCTGATACAGTAGTGTTCATAAGAAGTCCCTTAATAAAAAAGCGCCCGTAGGGGGGCGCTAAAATTCACCTACCAAAGGAGCGTATGGTTTACAGGTGAATGCACTGGCGCGAACAACTGCTCGGTGCTCTTGCCAAGCTGCTTTGAAATGAGACAATTTCCAAAGCAGCGATGCCTCTTCCGCTGCCCTTAAACTAGCAAAGGAGGCTAACACCAAGATGATCGGGCAATTACAATTTGGACATGTAATAGATTGTAAGATAATTATTCGAGAGAATATCGAGCCGCCACGTGAACTAATTTGCAGAAAGGCGCTGCGGTTTGCGGCCGTGCATGGGGTCTGCCTGCGTGGCGCCCTCGATCCAAGGCCAGTACCAGTCCTTGCAAGCTAACGACCGAAATGCTGCCTGTCCTGGCCGATTCCACCTGCCAGGCGAATCTGTCATACACCGCCGCAGGCCCCAGAATCCGCTATGCTTAGGGGTGGAGCCTGCATGACTGTCAGAAATCTTGCGGCTACATTACAAATTTGTAGGATTTCGCCGCGGCCAGCTTCTTCGCGTTAAGATTCAAGCGTCCTCAGGTGACCCGGCGTATGGACAGAGGTAGCGACTACCACATGCCATACCCTCAGCCAAACTTTCGAACAGCCTGCAACCATAATCTTGGCGGATTAGGCCAACTCCTTCCTCACACCTTGAGATAAGTTATGCGCGTTCTAGTTGTGGAAGACGAAATTAAAACTGCCGAATATCTTCAGCAGGGCCTATCCGAAAGCGGGTATGTCGTAGATATCGTGCACAACGGTGTAGATGCTCTGCACTTGTTCAACACTAATGTCTATTCGTTGGTCCTCCTGGACGTGAACCTCCCGGGTATCGACGGCTGGGACCTGCTGGAAACCATCCGTAAGACCAGCCGGGTCCGCATCATCATGCTGACCGCCCGCGGACGCATCAATGACAAGCTCAAGGGCTTGGACGGCGGCGCGGATGACTACCTTGTGAAGCCATTCGAATTCCCTGAGCTGCTTGCTCGCATCCGTTCGCTGCAACGCCGTGGTGATGAGTTAGTCGAGAAGAGCTCGCTGAAAATTGCCGATCTGGAACTCGACTCCGTCCGCCATCGCGTCTTCCGCGGTGGCACACGCATCGATCTCACCACCAAGGAATTTGCGCTTCTGCACCTGCTCATGAGCCGAACGGGCGAAGCGCTGACTCGCTCTCAGATCATCTCGTTGGTCTGGGATATGAATTTCGATTGCGACACCAATGTCATCGATGTAGCCATCCGGCGCTTGCGCTCGAAGATCGATGACCCGTTTGAAACCAAGCTCATTCACACGCTTCGTGGCGTTGGGTACGTTTTTGAGGAACGCGCATGAGGCCATTCAGCCTGGCTGCAAAGCTGGGGTTAAAAGTTGGGTTGATGAGCGCAGCGTTGCTGCTTCTGTTCGCCACCTTTGGCTATCTGATGGTAGGCAAGGCTCTGGAAAGAAATGCCAGAGCAGACCTGGAAGTAAAGATGGCGGGGATGGCTCACAACCTGTCCACCATCCCGGACATCTCCGGCGTCAACGCGGATGCGCATCAGCTTGTCGATTTGGTCATGGGCCACAACAACCTGTATGTGAGCATATTCGATACCTCACAGAATCAGACTCCCCTGCTCTCGATTGGCTCGAAACAGGTCAATCTGGAGGTGCACAAGTTTCAGCCGGCGGCCCAGCCCAAAGAGCACGAATGGCGTGATACGCAGGACCGTCCTCTGCTGAGTGCTTCTCGAATCATGCGTTTGGGCGATGGAACAGAGGTCAGCGTCTATATGACCATGGACCAGTCATCCAGTGAGGCGCTGCTCGATGCGTTGCTGACCTGGGCCTTGATGATGTCCCCCGTCATCCTCGCACTGATCTTGGCCATTGGCTGGTGGACTGTGCGCAGAGGCCTGCTACCACTGACCAAGTTCCTCAAGATCGCCTCGAAAATCTCAACCGAGAGCCTCGACCATCGCCTTCCAACTGATGGGATGCCGGCAGAACTCAAAATGCTCGCCGACGGCATCAACATCATGCTGGCTCGCCTGGATGATGGGGTTCAGCAGCTCTCGCAGTTTTCTGACGACCTTGCTCACGAACTTCGAGCACCGCTTTCCAACCTGATGGGCAAGGCCCAGGTTGCCTTGACCAGAGAACGATCGCTTTCCGAGTACCGGGAGGTTCTGGAGTCGTGCACAGAAGAGCTGGACCGCATGAGCCGCATGGTTTCCGACATGCTGTTCTTGGCCCAGGTCAGTCATCCAGCATCAATGGTGGAGTTCGAATCCGTCTCCTTGGTCGACGAGGTTCAGCGAGTGTGCGAGCTCTTCAGCATTTCAGCAGAAGAAGGCGAGATTCAGCTGCAGATCTCCGGCAGTGATGACGTGGTGCGCGGGAATCGCCTGATGGTTCAACGTGCCGTCTCGAATCTGGTCTCGAACGCGATCCGTTACTGCCCTCGCGGCCGCACGGTCTACGTTAAGGTGCAGCATAGTGCGAGCGGTACGACGTTGAGTGTCGGCAACCCCGGCCGTGGTATTGCCAAGGAACACCACGCGCACTTGTTTGAGCGGTTCTACCGTGTGGACAAGAGCCGAGCACGGAGCGAAGGCGGTACCGGTCTTGGCTTGGCCATTGTGCAGTCGATCATGAGTCTGCACCAGGGATCGGCGAGCGTGGAGGTGACCGAAGAAAACTTCACCTGGTTCCACCTTCACTTTCCGGAAGCCCAGCAAATGCAGCCGGCAATGACCGCCGCTTAAATTGCGCAGACACGATTAGGCCCGTCAATCGACGGGCCTTTTGTTTGCCTCAATGCATCAGTGCCGAAGGACCACAGGGTCCATGGGCGACCGCAGAATCACCGACTTAATAATCTTCTGTTCGTCAGGATTGGCGTTTTTCCACAGGTGTGAGAAGTACTGAGCATTCACTTTCTCTTGAGCACTTACGCTGCCGGCGGCATCGATCAGGCGCATGGTCGAGTAGACACAGATCAGCGCCAGAATGAAGAACGCCGTGGCGACCACCATCACATAACGCTTGGCCAGCACCGGTGCCCGCTTGAGCTCCTGGATAGAGGCGTCCGCCGCCTTTGTCGCTGCTGTAAGCTCCGAGATCAGTGGCTGGATGGCGGTGTCGACTCCGCGGCATGCAGCTGAATACGCTGATGCAGCGGCGCGCAAGGCAACCTCCTCCGCGTTCGACCAAGCCTTCTCCGCCTTTCGCACCTCCTCCTGAATCTGCCGGCCGACAGCGTCCACCTGCTCCACCAGTTCGTTCGACCTCTCCAGAACAGCGCTGGAGGTGCGCGTCTGCGAGGTCAGCTCATCGAGCTGGACAGTGAGTTTTTCAGTGCAGCGGCGAAAGTCACCGATAGCAACTGCCCAGGGCTCTATGTCATTCATGGCTATCTCCTAGGGCGGCCAACAACGCCGCGCTGAATTAACGCGCTAGATATCAAAATTGTAATTTAAGAGAAAATTCGAAGTCGCCCTCGACAGTGCCGAGATAGACATGATCCTTCCAGATTTGAAGATTTAACGCATCCTATCTGCAGCCAAAATTACGGAATTGTAATTATTGACTCACCTTGTCGTTAGCTTCGCGTTCCTAAACTACAAACCAACAAAGGCCGCTAATCAGGTTGGCCTAGTATGAACCGAGGTTCACAATGAAATTTGTCAAATCTATCGCTATTGGCAGCCTGCTGCTGGGTCTCATGGGTACCGCTTACGCTGAAGGCGGCTTCGAGCGAACGAAACAGTTCAACGAGAACTTCCGAACCGAACAGGCTCGCCTATGGAGCGATGACTCTTCGGACCAGAACAAACAACAAGTCGCTCAAGAGCAAAAGAAAGAAAGCAAGGATGGTAAGGAACAAGCCGACAATTAATCGGCGGTTAAATAGGACTTCAAATGACGAAAGAAATCGACAAAAAAGCCAGGGTAAAACCTGGCTTTTTTGTGCTTGGAATTTAGCCTTCGTTCTTGCGAGGCGTTTCCGCATTGCTTTCTCCGGCCAGACCCTCGGCACCTTGTGCGGGGCGTTTCCAATGGCACAGCAGGAGCTGGCTGGCGTTCGCTTCGGTGATCGATGTGCAAGCTAGATCAGCGGGCAGACCATCCTTGCTGTCTCGCAAGCGCCTGGACAGATAGAACGAGCCATCCCGCGGCCACTTGGCAGGATCCTTGATGTTCTCGGACTTCCCGCTGCTGTAAAACTCCGACGAGTATGAGCGGCGGCCAGGATAGATCAGGGGAGCGGAATGAGCAGACTGCACATTGAGCCAGGCTTGAACCACATCCCGCTGATTCTGAGGGCGCTCCTCTAGTACCCCGGCGTAGATGATGCCCGCACCGATGATTGGCAACACCAATGCGCTCGCAGCGGCAGCCCAGGTGGTCTTCGGGCCAACTTCGCTGACCCGTGCAGACAGCAGCAATGCCCACGCTGGCAGCGCGGGTAGCAGGTAGGTCCACAGAATGTTGCCTGCAAATGTGAAGAAGACCGGTGTCGCCAAGGCCCACAGCCAGAGGTAGGCTTTGAAGCGCTGCATCGATCCACGCTTGCGGATCAACAGTGGTAGAAACAAGGCCCATGGCAGTAGCGACAATCCGAGCTGGATCCAGATGCTGCCGTACGGCTTGGCATGAGCACTACCATAGAGGTCCCCTGCCCAGTTACTGACGACGTAGCGGCTCCAGTGCTCACCAACGAAGAAGTACTCCATGAAGCCGGGCGTTTTCATCTCGGCCGCGACATACCATGGCACGGATATACCGAACATGAGTACAAGGCCGCTAATCCAGGGAAGCCTCAGTACCCGTCCCCATTCCTTGTAGATAACGAACCAGGCGAATGCCGGCGCCCCCATAAGCACCAGGGTCAGCGGCCCTTTGGCAAGCAAGCCCAGCCCGAGACCTGCGAACATCAGGTAGGCATCCGCCTTGCTGGCGCACTTCATCCAACGCCAGAAACCGTAGCTGGCCAGCAGAATCGAGAACGACAAAACAGGGTCAGTCAGCACAACACCGCTGGAGACCAGGCCAAGTGTGGTGCTGGAAAAAATAATGGCAGCCCAGATGCCGGCGTTACGAGAAATCTGCTGCGTGCCGAGTTTGATGATGATGAAACAGCTTGCCAGGTGGAGTAGCCACGCTGGGAAGCGCGCAGCGAACTCGTTAACGCCGAAGACCGTCATGCTCGCGGCCTGGGTCCAGAAGGACAACGGAGGCTTGCCCCAGAACGGTACCCCGTAGTCGAACATGGGCGTGATCCAGTCATTCAACTCGACCATCTTGCGAGCCATTTCAGCGTAACGGGCCTCAGATGTGTCCATCAGCGGGTAGATGCCCAGCCCCACCAAACGCAATAGCAAAATCGAACCCAGGACCCACCACAGCGTCCTCTCGTTCTTCAGGTTCAGCATTTCTTACCCTCGATCGAAGCCATCGAAGGGTGGAGTGACACGGGATCTGCCTTGTTGCTGTGCTTCAGGAAATAGAGAGGCCGGCGCTTCACTTCCGCGAGTGTCACGCCCAGGTACTCCCCCACCATGGCGACACCGACGCACATGAATGAAGCCATTCCGACGATCAGGTGATGGATGTCGAAACTGCCTGCCACAAGCGACGCAAGCATGTAGCAGATGCTGGAGACGAAAAGACCGAAACTGATGAGGCTGAAAATGCGCAGTGGTTTGCGAGAGAAGCTGACGATGCTCTCGATGGCCAGATTGAACAGGCCAGCTGCATTCCATTTGGTGCTCCCGGCATGGCGAACAGTGCGATTGTAGGGGAGTTCGATGGTACGAAAGCCTACCCAGCCGATCATGCCTTTGAGAATCCTGGAGCGTTCATCCAGGGCCCGCAGGGCTGCCAGCGGCGCAGGCCCAATCAATCGGAAATCGCTGACATCGGCCGGCATGTCCACCTTCTCCACCAGGCGCTGCATGACCCAGTAGTAAGCCCGGGCACTCATGCGCTTGAACCACGAATCACCGATTCTCAGGTTGCGCTGCATGTTCACCACGTCGTAGCCGCGTTGCCAGTAGTCCACCATGGCCGCGATGAGCTCTGGTGGATCCTGCAGGTCGACATCAATGAAGATCAGCGCACTGCCACGGGCATGGTCTATCCCGGCGCTCAGTGCAGCCTCTTTGCCGAAGTTGCGACTCAGGGACAGGCAACGTACAGATGACCCATCCTGATAGTGGCGAAGAATGTCGGCCGTCCGGTCATTACTGCCGTCGTCGACATAGAGGATTTCGCAGGAGACGGGTAAGCGCTTCACCACGCGGGTGATTCGCTGGTGGAACTCGGGGATGGTTTCCTCTTCCTGGAAGCAAGGGACCACGATGGTTAACAAGGGATCAGGGCGCTCGGGAAAGCGATGTAATGTCTGCATGATTGAATGTCCAAAAACGATGTGCAATGAATCCAAGTGCAGTGAGGCTTAAGGTCACTACGACTTGGGAGATGAGCGGTGACAGATTCGACTTGATGAGGAACCACATACCCACGCCATTGCCGAAGTTTGTGGTTAACGCGACCAGTGCAAACCTGACAGGCTGAAACTTACGAGAGCCATCTGCCACAAAACAGAGCGCCCTATTTCCAATGAAGCTCGCGATTGCGCCAACCATGCCGCCACAGATACTGGCCAGTAACGGAGTAACGAATTCTGTCGTAACCAGCAATAGGAACACCGCATAATGGACTCCCGTTGCTATGAAGCCGATCCCCAGATAACGAATCAGTAAGGTAGTAAGAGGTGGGGTTTGATTTTCCATGCCCAAAGCCTATGGAGGCAAAGGTGAAAAAATAGTGAACTAAATGTAAATGCGTAATTAGCCGAATCTATATATGGTAAGTAACAAGTCGGCGCACTAGGCTAGCACGCTACAATATCAGAGGGATTGCCTGAAAATTACGCTTTCGAAATAAAAGCCTTCCGATAACGCATGCATGACCCGTGGATTACAATGTTGACAAGATAAGGAAACACCGGGTGGCATTGAGATAGATTCCCCGAATTAAGGGGGACCTAATGGTTACACAAAATGAAACATATACAAGCAGCGTTGTTCCTTACAGCCCTGACATATTGGATGATTTGCCAATTGATGATCAGCTGGCCGTAGAGTTTTTCGCAACAGCACGTTGTGCCAGTTTCAAACAGGCTGCCCGAGGGCTCAATGTGCCAGTGGTAGGCCTGCGGAAACGCTTGGAGAAACTGGAAGAGCACATTGGTGCTCCCGTGTTTGTCTACAAACACAACAAGCTTGCCCTGACCCGCACAGGCGAGAGGGTCAGCCATTACCTGTGCCAGCTCTTCGGCCCAGACGGCCTTGGCAAGTCCGGTGAAAAGGAAGTCCCCAGGCTTACCATCGCGATCACAGAGCCAGTGCTGAACGACATCGTAAACCGCGATCTAGTCGCCTACGTGCGTGATCATGCCGAAATGCAGCTGGAAATCCATTCAGAATGCACAACGCAGATGCTTTCTGAGTGTGAAGTCGATGTGGGTATCGCTTTGGTGAGCCCAGATGATAAAGGCGCGCTTGATCGCCATCCTACGTATAGGTTTGAAAGGCTTGGCCGGATTGGGCACGCCCTGTTCATTTCCAGCCGCTATTCAAGAAGCGTCACCCTTCCAGTGGAGAGCTTGGATTTGCACAACTTCATGCTCGTTGTCCCTTGGGATGAAGAGATCTTGGCGGGCTCACGAAAGTGGGCATCGATAATGGCTGAGCATCAGGGCGGTACCACTCGGGTCAAGAGCTACAACCTATCACGAGGCCTTGTCGTTGGCGGTGCGTGTATTGGAGTGCTGCCCGACTACAGCCGAAAACTGGAGAGAAATATCCTACCCGTGCCGGGTTTCCTGGACGACCTGGAGGAGAAAGATGTCTATCTTGTTATCAAAACGAAGCTTGTCCGCAATCCGCAGGTTTTGGAAATTCGAAGATTGATCAAGAAGAGCTTTTTTGATAAGAAGGACTGGCTTGTTCGGTAACAGTTTTGTTAGGTTTCAAACTCCTCCGTTAACACTACAGAAACACAACTGTCATATTCGCTTGCAACCTAGTCAGAGTGCTTAGAACAAAGGCATCTTGTTACAGCGGGTGACAACCGTGGCCTGCTCCCATCTGCAAGATAAATTTAGGCCGGCGCAGGGCGAAATATAACGTCGGTAGCTAAGCACTTAACATACGAGAGGCAAGCAATGATCCGTTCTTCGAACATGCGGGAAAAGCTGTTGGCTGCCGCAATAATAGGCACATTTTCCTCGCAAGCATTCTCCGGAACAGTAACCACTGACGGAGCTGACATCGTTCTGAAGACCAAGGGCGGTCTTGAAGTATCGACTTCTGACAAGGAATTCAGTTTCAAACTGGGCGGCCGAGTTCAGGCCGACTACGGCCGTTTCGATGGTGTCTTCACCAAGAATGGCGATACCGCTGACGCAGGCTACTTCCGTCGCGCCTACCTTGAGCTCGGTGGCGTGCTGTACCGCGACTGGAAGTATCAGCTCAACTACGACCTTTCCCGCAACACGGGCAACGACTCCGACGGCTACTTCGACGAAGCCAGCCTGACCTACACGGGTTTCAAGCCGGTGCAACTGCGCTTTGGCCGTTTCTACACCGACTTCGGTCTTGAGAAAGCCACCAGTTCGAAGTGGACCACCGCCATGGAGCGGAACCTCTCGTACGACCTGGCGGACTGGATCAACGACAACGCCGGCATGGGTGTTCAAGCCACCAGCACCATCGCTGACATGGCTTATGTTTCCGGTAGCGTTTTCAGCGAAACCAATAACAACTCGGATGGCGACAGCACCAAGCGCTACAACGTACGTGGCGTGTTCGCACCGCTGCACAGTGATGGCAACGTCCTGCACGTCGGTGCTCAGTACGCTTACCGCGACCTCAAAAACAGTGCGGTCGATACCCGGATTCGTTCGCGTCTGGGCGTCCGCGGTGTAGATACCAATGGCGGCGGCGATGCCGGCACCAACGGCAACCGCATGCTGTTTGGCGGTGCTGCTGCACAAGATGGCCTGTGGAAGGACGACTCGGTCTGGGGTCTCGAAGGTGCCTGGGCCACCGGCCCGTTCTCGGTTCAAGCGGAATACCTTCGCCGCAAGCTGAAAGCTGACCAGGCCAACAACGACATGAAGGCCTCCGGTTACTACGCCCAGATGGCTTACACCCTGACCGGCGAGCCGCGTATCTACAAGCTCGATGGTGCCAAGTTCGACACTATCAAACCAGAGAACAAGGAACTGGGGGCCTGGGAAGTCTTCTACCGCTTTGACGATATCAAGGTCGAAGACGGCAACCTGGTCACCGCGGCGGACCAATCGAACGAGCGCAAGGCCAAGAGCCACACGGTGGGTGTGAACTGGTACGTCAACGAGGCGGTGAAAGTCAGTGCCAACTACATCAACGTGCGCACCGACAACAACGAGAACACCGTGGGCGACGACAGCGGCAATGCCATCGTGACCCGCCTGCAATACGTCTTCTGATCCCTCTCATCAGTCTGACGTGAGAAAGCCGGAAGCGCTCAACGTGCTTCCGGCTTTCCTGTTTCTGGAGGTGATCAAGCATGGAGCGCCCTCCTCCTACCTGCTTTCGCTTACCGATGACCGCTCTTGCCAAAGCTCGGCGAATCTGATGTGATTGCCGCGTCGGGCTTTGCATGGTGGCCGTGCAAGCAAATCAAACCTGACTCCTATTCATGATTGAACCTGATTCGACGTCCAGCTTCGCGTCTAACGGCCCTACAAGCGCAGCTACCCCAACGTCGCTCATTAGGGGATAGTCATGTCTGCAAAAAAGCTGCTTCAACCTCTCGCTGCTCAGCTGCACGCCTCGTTCTCGGCTTCTGGCCGCCCGTACTCTCATCTGCACCTCCACCAGCTGTTCCACGCGGCCATCGGCTCCGTTGCACCGCAAGTTGCCATCCAAGACAAGCTGCCAATTCAGGTCTGTCGTGACAACGAGACACGGCAGTACAACCTCTACGCGGCGGTCGAGCGGGCGAAAACGTGCTTAGGATTGACCGATCTTCAAGCAGTCGGTGTGGCTGAAGAAGTCATTGAGGTGCTACGAACTGCGGGAATCGGCGTGAACCAGGTTCGCCTGCTCCTTGACCCCTCCTTCAGCTCGAAGACTCGCAAAAAGGCCTTCAAGGCTCTCTGCAAGAACCTGGATCTGAACGAGCTAGGCGATCGCTTCGTCCCCAAGACTGCCACGTTGGCCATCGCTGCTGGTATTGCGCCGCCTCCCAAAATGTCGTGGAAGGATCGCTTCGCCCTGGCTGCAAATTCCCCCATGCGGGGGCCAAGCGAGCTCATCAGCATGGTCAACCGGGATGAGTGTTATCTGTGGGTATTCCCACCGACTGACCATCATGCGACGGCTCCAGCGACGCATGACCGTTTCTTTGGTGAAAAGACCCACCCGAGCGCAGAAATGGGCATGGGGTTCAGCATCATCGATTCCGGCTGGACCCGCCCCAAGTACCCGCTATCCAGGCAGTCACAAGAGACCTTCATCCAGTATTCGCTTTCTGCGCCGATGTGGTCCTGGCGCGCACAAAGTGACACCTGGCGCCTGGGAAACATCCTGCGTTCAAGAATCCTTGACGGGGCTCCTTGGCATAACGAGCCTCTGAGTGACGTGCTTCCGAGCGGCCTTAAATCCCTGCCCCGGATCTATGGGTGCGAAACCTGCCGAACGCTGTTCATTGAGAATCACAGCGACTACCCGGATGTACCCACTCAGTGCCAATGCGGTGAGGCGAGCAGCACGGGTGACCAAAACGAGTCATCTGCTCTCAATAGCTGATTTTCCTTACGGTGGCGGGCTGAGCCCCCCGTTAGGGATTGGCTATGGGAGCGGGATTCGCTCACCCCAAACCTGAAGGCGCCGCCACCTAACCGAGCGATATGAGCTGAATGCTCGCGGAGTAGATATGCAAAAGAGTAAAAACAAACAGGACACCCTGGCGGCGATCAATGCGCTTGTCGAGATTGCGTATGATCAGGGATTTGCGGACGGACACGGAGTCGGCAATCAAGTCGGTTTCGTAGCCGGTGTCATGAGCCTCAAAGCTGCATTGGCCTGCGGCTTACGGCATGGCTCACCTGAGTGCGGAAAGGCCCTTGAAAGCCTCAAGCGCATCGGGATCGACGAGTGAGAGAAAAGTACGGGTCGTGCGCTGATCGCGCACGACCCGTACTTCTACTTCAGGTCATTTCCCTGCTTAGCTTCATGATTGAAGCTCAGGGATCAGGTGCTTCTGCGGTAGGCCAACAGGCGCAAGGCGTTGAAGACGACCAACAGTGTGGAGCCCTCATGGATCGCAACAGCGGCACCAATGCTCAAGCCCATGATGGTGGACGGAACCAGGATGGCCACAATCCCCAAGCTGACGAACAGATTCTGGTGGATGATCGATCGCGTGTGACGGCTCAGCCCCACCGCAAATGGGAGTTGCCTGATGTCGTCAGCCATAAGCGCGATATCAGCCGTTTCCAGGGCAACATCAGATCCAGCAGCCCCCATTGCGATACCAACGCTCGAACTGGCCATGGCAGGGGCATCATTGACGCCGTCACCCACCATGGCCACCTTGGCGCTAAGGCGCAGGTTTTTGATGGCCTTGACCTTGTCTTCCGGCATCAGGTCTCCCCACGCTTCATCTAAGCCAACTTGTTTGGCTACAGCCTCTGCAACGCGGTTGTGGTCTCCAGAAATCATGACCATGCGTTCGATGCCCATCTCTCTAAGCTTCTGGAGTGCCTCTTTGGCCCCCTCCCGGGGTGTGTCCAATAGCCCGATAGCGCCCAGATCCTTGTCAGCACGCCGTACCACCATGGTGGTACGGCCTGACTGACGTAGACGCTCCGCAGCCTCCAGGGCTGCCTTGCTGAGTGCGGGAATACCATTGGTACCGAACATCTCGACCTTGCCAATCCAGACGAACTGCCCATCAAGCTCAGCACGCACGCCGCGGCCAATCATGTTGCTCATGTTCTTGGCTTGGAATCGGCGCCGTGTGCCAATCATCTCTTCACCGTCACGCACAATTGCCGCAGCCAGCGGATGGTCGCTCATCGACTCCACAGCGATGGCGACGTTTAGCAGATCCTCGATCTGCGTGCCGCCTATGGGTATTACATCGGTGATACGTGGGCGCCCTTCGGTCAGGGTACCGGTCTTGTCGAATGCCATGGCATTCAATGATCCAAGCTCTTCAAGTGGCGCACCGCCCTTGATCAGCACGCCACCTCGGGCTGCCCTGGCGATGCCAGAGAGAATGGCGCTTGGTGTAGCGATCGCGAGCGCGCAGGGGCTGGCTGCAACCAGTACGGCCATCGCCCGGTAGAACGAGTCACGGAACGGCTCGTCAAGGAAAATGCCGGCAAATAGCAGCCCGACTACCAGCAGTAAAACCATCGGGACGAATATGCGTTGGAAGCGGTCCGTGAATCGCTGGGTCGGTGACTTCCTGACTTCGGCTTCACTGACCATCTTGATGACCCGCGCCAAGGTACTCTCCGTAGAGCGCCGGGTTACCTCAACCTCGATGAGCGTTTCGCCATTGATGGTACCGGCGAAGACTTTCGAGGCTGCATCCACTGCATCTGGCTTGCTGCGTGCGAGTTCGGCATCAGGAACAGGTTGCTTGTCCACGGGGACGCTCTCACCGGTTACTGGCGCCTGGTTGATACTTGAGGAGCCTACGACTACAAAACCATCGGCCGGCAGGCGGTCATTGGGGCGCACGATGACAACGTCACCGGGAACCAGCAGCTCCACGGGCATCTCCACCGTGCCATTTGCTCTGCGTACGATCGCGGTGGCTGGTGCGAGCTTGGACAGTGCCTCAATCGCTTTCTTGGCCCGCCCCATCGCGTAGCTTTCAAGGGAATGCCCCAGACTGAACAGGAACAGCAGCAGAGCCCCCTCCGCCCAGGCGCCGATGCTCGCGGCACCGACTGCGGCGAGAAGCATCAGCGAGTCGATCTCGAAGCGTTTCTGACGGATGTTGGTAACCGCTTCCTTAGTGGTGAACCATCCACCGAACACGTAGGCCGACACGTACAGAATCAGAGGCAGACGATCAATCAGGCCAAGTTTTCCTGCGAGAGCTCCGGCACCCAGGAGAGCACCACAGATCAGCGCGAAAATCAGCTCTGTGTTCATTCCAAAAATGCCGCCATGCTCATGGCTATGACCTTCATGCCCGGCTTGGTCATCAGGGCGTTCAAGCAAACTCTTCATAACTCGTCCCTTCTGGGGTCAAGGCTTCCAATTGCCCTCTGCAGTTGGGGAGCCGTCTCTGTTGGTTGGCTAAGATCTATTGCACGGTTTGCCCGAGCCCAGGCGTTAACATTTCGAAGCTATGGGGTATCGGGCGTAATAAAAAATGCCAGGCACTGCCTGGCATTTATGAATTCTCTAATTGTTCTGTTCAAATCGTTTACTACTTGTTGTTGATGCATTGCGAATACATCGAGTAACGAACAGTCTTGAGCGTGCCCTGGGAGTCCTCGAAGGTCATCAACCGTGGATAGACCTGGCAGGTACGGGGGTCCTGCGACTGACGTACGAATTTCGCAACGTCTATCTTCATGCCATATTTGTAATCCTGAATCTCTGGCATTGGCTTGCCATTTTTCTCCGCGTACTTGGCCACTGCGGTCTGGTGTTCCTTGGTGTATTGAAGCTGCTTGCTCTCGGAGAAAGTGTTGGCCTGCGAAGCCACCGAGAAAACAACAAGTGCAGCAGCGATAATTAGCTTTTTCATAAAACCCTCTCAATTTCAAAACTTCTCGGGCGTAACCTTAGCAATGCATAGGCATCACCGGCATGACGAGAAACTTACAATTTTGAAAGGTAAGTGCATCTACTTCACTTTAAACAAAAAAGCCCACAACACGTGTTGTGGGCTTCTCTTTAGCGGAGGCTGTTAGCTAACCACTTCGGCCTCGTCGCCGTCTTCATCCTTGCGGTGTGCCCAGTGATACAGGGCAGGCAGTACCAGCAAGGTCAGTGCGGTGGAGGACAGGATCCCGCCAATCACCACCGTCGCCAATGGCCGCTGAACTTCGGCACCGGTGCCGGTGGCCAAAGCCATCGGGATGAAGCCCAGGGACGCTACCAAGGCTGTCATCAGAACAGGTCGCAGACGGGTCAATGCACCTTCATCGACTGCCTGTCTGAGCGTTCGTCCCTCCTCCCTTAGCCCGCGGATGAAGGCAATCATCACCAGGCCGTTCAGTACTGCAACGCCGGACAGTGCAATGAAGCCGACACCTGCCGAGATCGACAGTGGGATGTCCCGCAGCCACAACGCCACAACACCACCGGTGAGTGCGAATGGAATACCGGTGAAGACCAGCATGCCGTCCTTCAGGTTGTTGAACATCAGGAACAACAAGGTCATGACCAGCAGCAAGGCGACTGGAACAACGATCTGCAGGCGTTTGGCAGCCGACTGCAGCTGCTCGAACTGGCCCCCCCAAGTCGTCCAGTAGCCCGCAGGGATTTGCACCTTCTTGTCCAGCGATGCGGTCGCCTCCTCAACGAAGGACCCCAGATCGCGGCCTCGAACGTTGGCGCTGACGATAACCAGACGTTTGCCGTTCTCGCGGCTGATTTGGTTCGGGCCCAGTTGCAGGTCCAGATTGGCGACCTGGGACAGCGGGATGAAGCCGATCTGATTGGCACCCTGTGCCGCATTGGCAGGTACCGGGATCAGCAAGCTGGACATACCCGCTACGTCGGTGCGAACGGTCTCTGGTAGGCGTACTACCATGTCGAACCGACGGTCGCCCTCATACAGCGTGCCGGCCTGACGGCCACCCACGGCGATAGCGATCGAGTTCTGAACATCCGCGATGTTCAGGCCGTAGCGTGCTGCTTTTTCGCGGTCAATGTTGATGGTCAGCACCGGCAGGCCGGATGTCTGCTCAACTTTCACTTCCGATGAGCCCGGGACCGCTTTGAGCGCTGCCGCGATCTTGTTGGCGGTGTTGTTGAGCACGTCCATGTCATCGCCGAAGACTTTCACAGCGACGTCACTACGCACGCCCGAAATCAGCTCGTTGAAACGCAGTTGGATTGGCTGCGACAACTCGTAGTTGCTTCCTGGAACACCCGCTGCGGCCTTCTGCACTTCAGCAATCAGCTCATCACGAGGCTTCTTCGGGTTAGGCCACTGATCCTGAGGCTTGAGCATGATGTAGGCGTCAGAGGCGTTCGGCGGCATCGGGTCAGATGCAATTTCTGCGGTACCCGAGCGTGCGAACATCCGCTCAACTTCAGGCACCTGCGCAATCACCGCTTTCTCCAGACGCTGCTGCATCTCGACAGATTGAGTGAGGCTCGTTCCAGGCACACGCATGGCCTGCATCGCAAAGTCACCCTCACTGAGGCTTGGGATGAACTCGCTACCCATACGACTTGCCAGCAAACCACTGAGCACGACCAAGGCTACTGCGGCCGAGAAAGCGATGTTCCGATGTCCCAGCACCCATTGCAGAACCGGTTCATAGCGCAGTCGAGCTGTGCGCATGACCACGCCTTCCTCTTCCTTCACCTTGCCAGTGACGAACATGGCAATAGCTGCAGGAACAAAGGTAACGGACAGGACCATTGCACCCAGCAGCGCCATCACAACGGTGAAGGCCATCGGGTGGAACATTTTGCCTTCGACGCCGGTGAGGGCGAAGATCGGCAGGTACACCACCATGATGATCAGCTGACCGAAGATCAGCGGCCGGCGAGCTTCTCGCGCCGCGGCAAAGACCTCGTGGAAGCGTTCGGTTTTGGTGAGCATGCGGCCATGCTTATGTTGCGCATGAGCCAGTCGACGGATCGCGTTTTCTACAATAACCACGGCACCGTCGACGATGATGCCGAAGTCGAGTGCCCCCAAACTCATTAAGTTGGCACTGACCTTGTTGTTGAACATGCCTGTGAAGGTGAACAGCATGGACAGCGGAATCACCATCGCGGTGATCAGAGCCGCACGGATGTTGCCGAGGAACAGGAACAGAATGGCGATAACCAGGATCGCGCCTTCCACCAGGTTCTTCTTCACCGTCGCGATGGCTTTTTCAACCAGGTTGGTACGGTCGTAAACAGTCACAGCCACCACGCCCTTTGGCAGGGTGCGGTTGATGTCCGCCAATTTGGCGGCGACAGCTTGAGATACGGTGCGGCTGTTTTCACCAATCAGCATGAACACGGTACCGAGCACGACTTCGCGGCCGTTCTCAGTAGCAGCACCTGTACGGAGCTCTTTACCGATGCTGACGTCAGCAACGCTGCTGATGCGAATCGGTGCACCATCCACACTGGTGATCACGATGTTGGCGATGTCTTCGATATTGCCTACCTGACCCGGTGCACGGATGAGCAACTGTTCACCATTACGCTCGATGTAGCCGGCACCGACGTTGGCGTTGTTACTTTCCAACGCTGCGACCAGGTCATTGAGTGTCAGCTTGTAGGTAGCCAGGCGCTTTGGATCCGGCGCAACCAGGAACTGCTTGGCATAACCGCCGATGGTATTGATCTCGGCCACACCCGGGACGTTACGCAGCTGAGGCTTGATGATCCAGTCCTGGATCACGCGCAGGTCGGTCGGGGTGTACGGCGTACCGTCCTCTTTGACCGCGCCATCTTCGGCTTCAACAGTCCACAGGAAGATCTCGCCGAGGCCGGTAGATACCGGACCCATGACGGCCTCTACACCTTCTGGCAGCTGTTCCTTCGCAACCTGCAGCCGCTCGTTGATCAACTGGCGGGCAAAGAAGATGTCAGTGCCATCCTTGAAGATCACGGTGACCTGAGACAGGCCAGAGCGAGACAGGGAACGGGTCTGCTGAAGGCCCGGGAGACCGGCCATGGCCGTTTCAACTGGAAACGTGATCCGTTGTTCGGTTTCCAAGGGCGAGTAACCAGGCGCTGCAGTGTTGATCTGCACCTGGACGTTGGTGATATCGGGTACCGCATCGATGGGCAGCTTTTGATAGCTGTAGATACCGATACCCGCCATGATCAGAACGGCGATCATTACTACGATGCGCTGCTCGATGGCGAATCTGATGATACGTTCAAACATGAGAAATCATCCTGTCAGTTCGCATCAGTGACCGTGTTCGGCAGAAGCTTTGCCGAGCTCGGACTTGAGTGTGAAGCTGCCACTGGTTGCTACCTGGGCGCCGGCTTCAATACCGTCGATGATTTCCACGTACCCATTGTCGCGGCGACCCAGTTTTACCGGGCGGGTGTCAAAGCCATCTGGGGTGCGTACGAATACCGAAGGTTTGTCTTCAACGGTCTGCACAGCGTGCTCAGGGACCGCTACGGCAACTCGATCGGTCTGGAAGGTGACCGCAATGTTTACGAACAGGCCTGGACGCCAGGCGCCGTTGGGGTTGGTCAAGGTGACGCGGACAGTAGCTGCACGGTTTTGCTCGCCCAGCAGGCTGCCGACATAACCCACCTTCCCTTCGACCTCGACGTTCATGTCAGGCGAAGAGACTTTCACTGCACGGCCAGTCGTGACCTTGCCCAGATCTGTCGGCGGAACTGCGAAGGTCGCCCAGACCTGATTCAGGTCGGAAAGGATGAAGGCGTTGGTCGCCTCGCTGACGACTTCGCCGACGGTCAGGTGTTTCTCCACTACCACGGCGTCGAAGGGAGCGCGGAGCTCGTAACGATTACCGCCAACGGAGTTAACCGAGGCACCGATTGCGCCGACCTTCTGCTTGGCGTTGGCCAAGGAGATCTCCGCTTCTTGCAGCGCTTGGCGTGCTTGGAGGTAGTCTTGCTCTGCAGAGATCTTGTCCTGCCACAGTTGCTTCTCACGTTCGAAGGTCACACGCGCCAGTTCGACGCGACGCTGTGCGGCCTGTTGTTCGCTGCGCAGGTCAGAGATCTGCTGGCTGGCGATTACCGCGAGGACTTGCCCTTTCTTGACCGTCTCGCCCAGGTTGGCCTGGACAGCCTCAACAACGCCAGGAACACGAGGAACCACGTGGGCAGTACGATCTTCGTCGAAGCGAATTTCGCCAGGGAAGCTCACGACGGTACCGAGGTCACGAGGCGCTGCAGCTTCCAGGGCAACACCAGCGGCCTTGATCTGTTCAGCGCTGAGCGTCAGCTTGCCCTCTTCTTCACCGCCCTCTTCGCTGTGGCCTTCTTCACCATGGCCCTCATCACCTTCCTCTTTGGCGGCAGATGCGGCTTTCTTTTCGTCGCCATGGCCATCGTTAGCGCCATGCTCGGCAGTACTGGCGGCCTGCTGTCCGGAACTGTTGTTCCAGGCAAGGCTGCCAAATCCGAGGGCTGCCACAGCGGCTACCGCGAGGGCGATCTTGCGTTTGTTATCCATTGCTACTCCTGCTGATCGTAGGCACCGGCTTGTTCAAGGCTGTGTGCCGAAGAAAATGTTTGGCCCGTTCAGCGAGTGCCGGCGGTTGAGCCGACTTCGCCATAAACCCTTTCCACCTGCGCACGCGCATTGGTCGCCGCTGCCAACGATTCGAGGTATTGGCCACGAGCGACGATCAAGGTGCGCTGGGCATCCAGCACTTCGATGAAACCGAATTTGCCCATCTCGAAGCCGCGGGTTGCGGTCTCTACGGCTTGTTGGGCTGAAGGCAGAATGGTCTTGTCGTAGGACTCGACCTCCTGCATGGCGGTGGACCATTGGTTCAACGCGGTTTGGGTTTCGGTGCGCAGGCGCAGCTCAACAGCATTGCGCTGGTCCCGGGCCTGATCTGCACGACGAGAAGCGGAAAGAATGTTGCCCTGGTTACGATCGAACAGCGGCAAAGGCATAGACAGGCCCACAGTGTTGACCCGCTCGCGCACAGAGCGGTCGTACTGGCTACCTACACTGACAGTAAGGTTCGGGATACGCTGAGCTTTCTCTGAGCCGAGCGAGGCATCGCTCTTGTCTATCTGCACCACGGCCTGACGCATTTCTGCTGTTTGGTCGAGCTTAGCCAGCAGATCTTCAGTGCGAGGTGGCAAGCCCGGGGAGAGGGTTGGCGATTCGAGTCGATCAAACACGGTGACTGAGCTCCCGGTAATTTGAGCGAGCTGTTGGTAAGCGGTCGCTTTTTCCGTTTCTGCACGTCGAACTTGCAGCTGGGCTTCGGCCAGTTGCACTTGAGCGCGGGTCGCCTCCACTGGGGACGACTTACCTGCGCGAACACGGCCATCGACGATGCGAAGACCGCGCTCAGTCAGTTCGAGAGATTGCTTGGCCAGGTCGAGACCTGTCTGGGCCCGCAACGCGGCGTAAAAGGCTTGGACGACATCTGCACGCAGGCCGTTAACGCGACGGTCTAACTCAAGCTGTGCGGCGGTCTGCCCGTATGTGGCGACGTCAACACGAGCCCCCCGCTTACCGCCCAGCTCAAGGGTCTGGCTGAGAGAGACAGTCGTCTGGCTGGTGTTACGACGGGTGTCTTCCACGTCATACGAGATTGTGGGGTTGGGGATAAGCCCGGCCTGCTTGCGAGCACCATCAGCGATCCCAATTTCTTGCCTGGCCGCGGCCAGGTCTGGGTTGGCATCCATGGCCGTCGAAAGCGCCTGGGGCAAGCTGATGCTTTGGGCAAGGGCTGCAGGCGCCATCAACCCAGAGATGACTGCACAGAGTGCAGCGATCTTCCAGGGCGAGACGGGGGTCTTGGGTAAGACATTGCGGTTATACCGGGGCACTTTGATGGTCCTCGTGCACAAACTTCGATAAAGCTTGGCGAGAACGCCGAAACAGCTGCCAAGCCCCACTTGATTAGGTGATGGCACTCTAATGAGCGGTAGCTATCAGAGGGGTGGCTAGAAAATTACAATTCCGTAAGAATGTCCTGTAATGCCCGAAAATACTGGGAAACCAAACCCGACACGATGATTTCGTTACAAGCAACGGAGATGGCAAACACGCGGTGCGAAGGCCCGAACAACAGGTAGATGACGAAATTGTAATTTTCCTATCACCCCCCCGTTATCTTCGGCCTGCAAATATGAGCTCGCGCTACGCTAGGCGCGCCGCCTGGTCAGAACAATTAACGACACCCGCGCCGGTAAACATAATAAAAACTGCCGTGAATCAAAGGAGCATCGGATGAAAATCAAAGTACCACTGTATTTGGCGGCAGTTTCTGCGCTGTCTGGAAGCTATGCTATTTCGGCACAAGCTGAAGACAAGCCAGAAGGCTTCATTGAAGGCAGCAGCCTTACAGTGTTGAACCGTAACTTCTACTTCAACCGTGATAACCGCGACAGCACCGCCCCCACTTACAACAGTGGCAAGGGCAATACGAACGGCTACTCCGAAGCCTGGGCGCACGCGATCATCAGCAAATTCAACTCCGGGTTTACCCAAGGTACCGTTGGCTTTGGCGTTGATGCCTTTGCCATGATCGGCCTCAAGCTCGACACCGGTGATGGGCGCAACGGCGGCCGTAGCTCCTTCGACGTGCTGCCCGTTGATAACAAGGGTGAAGCTCGCGACGAATACACCAAGGTCGGCGGCGCAGCCAAAGTCCGCTTGTTCGATACCATCGTGAAAGTGGGTGATGTCTTCCCATCGACCCCGGTCGTCGCATCGGGTGACTCTCGCCTGCTGCCAGAGAGTTTCCGCGGTGTGACCGTTGAGAACACCAGCATCCAGGGCCTTACCCTCCAGGGTGGTCGTCTGCATGCGATGAGCCAGCCGGTCTCAAGCAACCTGAACGACAACTTCGTGACGTTCTACGGCGGCCCGGTCAACTCGCCATGGATCGGTTACGGTGGCGGTGACTACTCGATCAACGACAACTGGACTGTGAGCGTCTACGCCAGCCAGCTGAAAGACGTCTGGAATCAGTACTACGCCGGCACAAGCGTGGTTTACCCGCTGAGCGACGATCTGGCGCTGATCGGTGGCTTCAACTACTACAAAGCCGTAGATGAAGGTAAGAAGCGCCTGGGTGAATTCGACAACAACATCTGGAGTGCCAAGGTCGGTGTGCGTTACGGTGCCCACACCCTGGCCCTGTCGCATCAGCGCAACAACGGCGACGACGATTTCGACTACCTGCGTCAGTCGGACTCGATTTTCGTCGACAACTCCATCCAGTACAGCGACTTCAACTCGCCGAAAGAGCGTTCCTGGATGCTGCGCTATGACCTGAACTTCACCAGCTACGGCATTCCAGGCCTGACGTTCATGACGCGCTACGCCAGAGGCTCGGGTGCGGATTACTCGAACGCTAACCAGTTCTACATGCGCACCGACGACAACGGCAACCCGCTCGACAATCAGAAGCGTTGGGAGCGTGACGTCGAAGTCAAATACGTTGTCCAAACCGGTCCGGCAAAAGATCTGTCCTTCCGGTTGCGCCAGGCAACCACGCGTGCCACTGCTTTCGAATCGGATCTGGATGAAACTCGTGTAATCATCGAGTACCCGCTTTCGATTCTGTAATTCGCTAACTGGGCCAGTTATCCATTGGCGGGTCCTGTTAGTAAAACGAGCATTACGCATTCACCTTGAGTGGCTTAAGTGCTCCTTTGGTAAAAGGTGGATATTTGGCGCCCATTGGGCGCCTTTTTTTTGCCTAAAATTCAAGTAGGCGTTCGATTGTACGCATCGCATGCCGGTGAAGTTCATGACTACACCAATGACCAGTCTCTTCAATGTGAGCGACCTCGCCGTCATCTGAGCGGAACGAAGCCAGCACAAAGAAGAAAATAACCCAATACTTCATAAGGTCAAATCACCTGCTGGAGAGAGGGCCCGCAACTGTCAAACCCAAACCGCGACAAGATATACCGCCAGACTATCAACTGTATTACCTAGAAATTACAAATCCGTCATTTGAGCCCCGGCACGCTCATTTTGATTTACCATCCCTTTCAATAATGCCGGCGCGCGTGCGCGGTTAATTGCTCAGTGATATCGAGACAAAATCCCATGCGAATTCTGGTAATTGAGGATGAAGTAAAAACTGCGGAGTATGTGCGTCAAGGTCTGACGGAATGTGGCTATGTCGTAGATTGCGTCCACACCGGGTCAGATGGATTATTCTTGGCTAAGCAGCACGAATATGAGCTGATTATCCTGGATATAAATCTGCCAGAGATGGACGGTTGGCAGGTCCTTGAGTTGTTGCGTCGTAAAAACTGCCCTTCCCGTATCATGATGCTGACGGCGAGAAGCCGGCTGGCGGATAAGGTCCGGGGGCTGGAGAACGGAGCAGATGACTACCTGATCAAGCCATTTGAGTTCCCTGAGCTGCTGGCCCGGGTTCGCGCCTTGATGCGCAGGTCAGATCACCCTGCATCCGTAGAGGTCATTCGCGTCGCTGACCTGGAGCTTGATCAGAGCCGGCACAGGGCATTCAGGGACGGTCAGCGCATTGACCTGACCACGAAAGAATTCGCGTTACTGCATTACCTGATGCGTAATACCGGTGTGGTGCTGAGCCGCACCCAAATTATTTCGCAGGTTTGGGATATGAATTTTGACTGCGACACAAACGTTGTAGAGGTGTCGATTCGAAGACTCAGAGCCAAGATAGATGACCCTTTCGAGACCAAACTGATACATACGCTTCGGGGCGTAGGGTATGTGCTTGAAAAACGATAGTTGCCAAGCTCTCTAGTACCGAAAATCCGCTACATGCTCCCGTCGCTTGCGAACTTGAGGTTTCTGTTTACGATCCGCGGCGCTGATTCCTCACTCAACAAATGAGGTAGGCTGTACATGAGGTATAGCATTGATTATCAGCAGGTTTCGCAAGGACAATCCGATGCCAGCATTGATGCCTGTCCAGCTGACATTGTCTTCAACAGCGACCATGGCCTAGCTCTTATCCCGTGCGTTGGCGATGTTATCAACCTCCCCTCTACGGCGGTCAAAGAAGGGGTTTGCGGCATCGTTAGATCAAGGATTTTCAATTATCTCAGAGGTCCTGAAGAGCTGTACTGTCACGTCAATATTCTCGTTGAGGAGGCGGACATCAATTTCGAAAGTCTCATCTCGGAATACATGCGCAATCAGTCACGTGCTCGCTCGCCTTCTTCATAAAGTCGAAGGCGGGCCAGTCCATTAATGGTTGTGTATGGGTGAGGGTTCAGCAGAGCGAGCGCCTACTGAGCACCAGAGATGAATAGTCACAGCCTAGTGGTTTAACGCGGTACTGCTGGTGTACGCAGGGCCGGACTCATTGTTTTTTGAATGGCGCATTGCAGCACATAGAAATATAAAACCCCGGAAGCAAATACGATTGCGGACAGATAAGCAAACTCAGAGTCTAAAACCCCGGAAACCATATACAATTTAATCGTGATAGAACCCATAATAATTCCGGTACAGTACATGACGCCTGTGAACTGATTGCCCAAAAAACTCAGTATGCCGCTGAAGGCATTGTTCGCACTCAACAGCATTGCTTTCAGTATCGTCCAGCCGAGAACTGGCAGAAAAGCCTTGATCATGAAGGCGAATAACATCGACGATGCAAACAGTTTTATCGGGGTTTCTGCCCACGGCTTGATGGTGCCGTCTACTTCAACGCCGGTATACAAGATGATATTCAGAATAATCGCCATAAGGGTGCATATGCCGAGGCGTATCATTTCCCGCTTAAGCGGGGCCATCATTATCACTGCGTGAATCTTGTTTCCAAAGTATCGTTTTAGTCCTTGGATCGACATTTTTCTTCCTATGCTCTCGGGTATGACGCTGTTGTAGCGTTGTATGACGGTCATGCTTTTACCCGAAGAGAGGTGACGCTTCAACGGTCCTGAATTGCGCAGGGGATCTCATGTCCTTCCCCTGGCTGGGTAGCTTGCTGAGAAATTCTCATCTACCTGCGTGGCAACGATGCGGCCACCCCGCCGCCGTCAGAGCTCTGGAGGACTGGCTGCTGTCAGCAACTCATCGAGTGACGGAACCTTAGCGGTTGCACTGAGGACGAGTGTTCTGGATCGGAGTATGGATACATCAAAGAAAGATTCGCACTCGACTCTTCCGTTTACTTCTCTCCAGTGGGTGACTTCTGGTATCAACTCATTAGGCACCGGGTATAGTGCCATAGGGTTATGGAATACCTCCACTTCAGCAGACCACGGCTCGTAGCCATATTGCGGCCAGAGCTGACCGTAGTCGCTGGACGCTACATCCAACAGAAATGGGATACCTCGTGATGCTCCCGGAGAACGGTCGAAAAACTCACCAAACCGCAAGTATCGGTACCCGTCTAGATGAGCTCCACCTGAGATCGGCACTCGGCTGAGCTTTGGCACTGTGCAGGCATTGGTGAAAATGACCGCTGAAAGATGGGCATTTTCCATTAGCGTAAATAGGCCGTTGGGGCGCCCTGATAGCAGAGATGTCTCTTCCTCCACAGTTATCAGGTGCGTACCACGATGCGCAGATGAGTGAACTGCAAAGCCATAGAGATAGCTGATGAGCGACTCCCTGCTCCACAGCATTGAACTGGGCGCATGGAAATCGGCTAAGGCCAGAATGAGCGGCTTACCCTCCACGTGCGGTAGGGATTCGTAACGCTTGTCCAATTTGTTTTGGATGGTCCTCGCAAACCTTTCTGCAGCCGCTCCTAAGAAACGCTCATGTCGGTCAGCGGGTGGGGGGACCGGCGAGGCGCCAAAATGCTCATACCGCTCTTCCGGGTTGGCTGTCACTGCTTCAACCCAGGCCTCATCTCCCAGCCTATTCTCGATGTGAAAATCGGGTGATTCTTTAGGCTGGGTGACCAAGAGTCCCTGTTCACGAAAAATCGCTAATAGGTGGGCTTCCCAGAGGCGGGTGTGAAAATTCTCAGTCTGGCAATCGGGAACCCAATTTCTGTCTGGGGATGGCAGTGCGAGATACAGTTGATTCAGCGCCCACGCCCCAATACGGCGGCTTGGATCAAATAGTGATTTGAACACCACGCTTGGTGTGCGCTTACCCATTCTGCTTAGAGGAGCACGTCGTCGTTCACCTGAAGGGAGTGGAAGCGGATGGGCTTGGGTATAGAGAAAATGGCTGATTGAGGCGCGGGCTTCGGACTCGCCAGTGGTGCACTCACCATGGCTGAGGAGCACCCACACGCTATCGACACGACGCCGCAAGGTGACAATTCCGAAGCTGCCGGAATTGATATTTCGGGTTAGAGCGGCACAAGAAATTCCGTCCTCACTAAGCCATGCCCCTACTGGCGGGCTGTCCCCAAACCCCAACCCTCGTGGAAGCGACAAAGCGATTAGATCGAACATCGGCGCAGCAATTTCTTTCATTCGCTGATCTCGGCAGCCGTCAAAATGCATTCCATCAATGCCTCGGAGCGTGCCCGCCGGCGATGGCATCGGTGGAGGTACCTATTGAAGAAGGGGGCCTTGTTCCACCAGGACATCTCGGTTGGTGAAGATGGTCTCAATGGTTGCAGCCTCGGCAGCCACATGAGTCTTTCGCGTGATCTCTTCAAGGGCCAGTTCGAGCCGGTAGTCTTGGAAATACTCGTACAGCTTTTCAGAGCTCTCGGATATCTCCTCCCCACCATTCTTCGCGAACAAGATGTGGATGATCGCTGCGAGTGGGAGAGAGATGTCGAGATCCTTCTCTTCTGCATCTGAATCCGAGTTCAAACCGTCGAAATACCTCTCCAGATGACTCTGGAGCTCCTCAAGCCAGAACTGAGATAGGTTGCTTGGAAGGGAGCTTTCAGGCCCGGTCAGAAGGACTTCATCTCTGAATAGAGCCAGCAGATTGGGGTTTGCCATGGAGGACCTCACGATTAGATTTGAGAGCAACTGGTCAGCATAGTCCACCTCAAGATGACCACCTCCTTGACGCCCATCCTGGTGCTCCTGAGCATCAGACGAGTGAATCGCCCCGAAACCTGTAGATACAAAATGACCGCTTCTCGCCGTTAGCTGCCTTTCTTGAAGGACAGCTTTGGGTCGATAGCGGCCTTCGTGGAGGTTGGTGTCTACGGGGTCGGTTTAGTCAATCTGAATCTCCGGTTTCACCTCCGTGAGGCCGGCCATCGTCATGCATCAGATCTTGATTGACACGCGTGCCGCTTTGGATAGCCTTGCAATTGAGGGCTGCAACTGCGCATTTGTCGGGCCTGGGTACCAGCATGAGCCCCCCGCAATTTTGGCAGCAGAGGAAGCTGGTTCCTCTGAAGTAGTGACGGCGGGCATTGCCAGTCGGATTCTGAACCCAAGGTCGCCAGACTAGGAGCTAAAGGATCGCTGCGACTACTCCTCATCCCTTACCGAAAAGTCACGCGTCGGTCGTAAACGGCCCTTTCCAGGCCAATCAACTTTTGTGATTGGTGAGTAGGGATTTCTCGGCTTTTCTGTGAAAAGCACCCCTTCATTTCACAAAAAAAATGGCGAAGATTCCAATTTCACGGGGTCTGGCCTATCACCTATTTTGTGAACCTACATCAGGTGTAATTCGCCAGGCACTAAAAAGCCCGCTGATGCGGGCTTTTTAGTGCCTGCAAAAAATCAGTAGCCGGTAAGAATGTTCACGATCCTGCCACTGGCGATCGACATCAACACATAGTCGCCGTTTACATACAGCCAACGGTGGTCACGCGGTGGCGCATACAGGTGGCGGGCTTTCCAGTCGGTCACCCAGTAACGGTCACCACGGTAATGTGGATCAACTGCATGACCACGCTGCCATTGCTGGTGCGGTACAGGCATACCTGGCTGTGGGCGGAAGTTCGAGTCACGGTAAGCAGGGCCGCGGCCATTGTCATGTCGGCCCTGTTGCTTGGGCTGGCCATGCGGCGGGTTGCCTTGGTGCGATGGACCGCCATCATGTCGATCGGGTGGGCCCGGCTGCGCGAAGCCGGCCAACGGTGCGCTGAGCATGAGCGCGGCGCAGATCACGGTTAGGGTTTTCTTCATTTGCTGCGGTCCTCTGCCTGTTATCGTCTGGCCAGTGCTGACTGCCAGATGCGGTTAACTGATCAGACCACGATTTTTTACGTTTAATGTCAGGGCGCAGGTAAAGGTCCGGTAAAGTCTGCCGCCTATTCAGTTCAGTCCGAGTGCCTTCAAGCGGCGATACAGTGTACGTTCACTCATGCCAAGGTGGCTGGCCAGTTCGCTACGCGAGCCCTTGAACTCTTCCAGCGCCTGCGCCAGCTCACCCAGGTGGGTGCGACGGCCACCTGCCGTGTTCGCTGCCACCGGCCCGATATCTTCCGGCAAGTGTTCAGGGCGGATCAGCCCGTCATCGGCGAACAGCCGCGCCCTCTCCAGGATGTTGCGCAGCTCGCGGATATTGCCCGGGAACGGATGCAACCCAAGTTGCTGCAAGGCATCGTCACTCAGCGTGGGCGTGGGTTTACCGGCCGTGGCCATGCGCTGCAGCAGGCTTTGCGCGAGCAGCGGCAGGTCTTCTACCCGCTCGCGCAATGCCGGCAGGCGAATCGGAAAGCCGCTGATGCGGTAGTACAGGTCTTCACGGAAGGAGCCCTGCGCAACCATCTGCTTGAGCGGCTTATGGGTAGCGGATACCAAGCGAAAATCTGAATGCACTGTGCGCAGGCTACCCACCGGGCGGAAGCTGCCGGACTCGATCAGGCGTAGCAGTTTTACCTGCATCGCCAGCGGTACTTCGCCGATTTCGTCGAGAAACAGGGTACCGCCATGTGCCGCCTCAGCCAGGCCGATCTTGCGCTGGTGGGCACCGGTGAACGCACCTTTCTCATAACCGAACAACTCGCTTTCGAACAACGACTCGGTCAACCCGGTGCAGTCGACTACCACCAACGGGCCGTTTGCTCGGGGGCTGCCCATGTGCACTGCACGCGCGAACAGCTCTTTACCGCTACCGGACTCACCCTGCAGCAGCACCGGGATCTGCGCTGGCGCTGCACGTTGCAGGCTGGCCAAGGCAGCTTTGAAGGCTGGTGCGCGGCCCACCAGGCCCTGCTCCTGAGGTTGCGCTGACGCGAGAGTGATGGTGGTCAGGCGTTCGACAAACGCCACCACCCTGCCCTGCTCATCCAGAATCGGGCGCAGCTCGACATCCACATGCTCGGGGCCGCGTGGTGTGTGATGCACATGCAGCACTCGCTCGGGCACCTTGCTGTCCCACGCCTTGCGCATTGGGCAATGCTCGCCGGCCTGGTCGCACGGTACGGCATAGTGGTGCGAGACCTTATGGCATTTTTCACCCAGCGGCGCCTGATCATGCTGGCCGAACTGGCGGCGATAGGCGGCATTGGCGGCCAGGATGTTGTAGTCGGTATCCAGCACGATGGCCGGCAGGGCATCGTGCTCAAGGTAGGAAACCAGAGCTAGGATGAGGGGATGGGCTTCAGGCATGACGGCACCGTTTGGATGAACGGCGCAGCGTAACAAGGACTGCCAAACACTGCCATTGGCTGACAGTCGACTGCCACCTGCCTTGCCAGTATCGCTGCCAGTCGTCTTGACCGGGCCGGTTTCATTGGCGCAAGCGCGGTAAAAGGCCTGGCATGCATCTTGATACACCTCCTGGCACTGCCTACGCCTTGCAAGGCGGGGCAGATAAATTGGAGAACGTGATGATCATCGGCAACAACCTTCACGTGGACGCCTTTTACGACGAGGCGACCTCGACCATCAGCTACCTGGTCATGGACCGTGAAACCCGGCAATGTGCATTGATCGACAGTGTGCTGGATTACGACCCCAAGTCCGGGCGCACCTGCAGCGCTTCGGCGGATCGCCTGATCGAGCGCGTGACCGAGCTGAACGCCAGCGTGCGCTGGGTGCTGGAAACTCATGTACACGCCGACCATCTTTCAGCGGCCGCCTACCTGAAGGAAAAGCTGGGTGGCCATACCGCGATCGGCGCTCACATCACCCAGGTACAGAAAGTATTCGGCGCCTTGTTCAATGCAGAGCCTGGCTTCGCCCGTGATGGCAGCCAGTTCGACGTGCTGCTCGAAGACGAGGAAGGCTTGCGCATCGGCAACCTGCACGCCCGGGCACTTCACACACCTGGGCACACCCCCGCGTGCATGAGTTTCATGATTGAAGATGCGGGCGAGATTGCAGTGTTCGTCGGTGACACCCTGTTCATGCCCGACTACGGTACTGCCCGCTGCGATTTCCCTGGGGCCGATGCCCGTACCCTGTACCGTTCGATCCGTCGTCTTCTGGCTTTCCCTGACCATACCCAGCTGTTCATGTGCCACGACTACCTGCCAGATGGCCGCGACATGCAGTACGTCACCACCGTGGCCGAGCAGCGCGCCAGCAACATTCATATTCATCAGGGTGTCGACGAGGACAGTTTCGTCGCCATGCGCGAAGCCCGTGACAAGACCCTCGACATGCCCGTGCTGATCCTGCCTTCGGTGCAGGTGAACATGCGCAGCGGGCACTTCCCCGCGCCGGAAGAGAACGGCGTGAGCTATCTGAAAATCCCGCTGAACAAGCTGTAACCGCCCTGCCCCATAATCAGATTTCCAGGATTTACCGCCATGCCTGCCTTGTTGTCCCCTGCCAATACCGACCACCACAAGGTGGTCATCGTCGGTGCCGGTGCCGCTGGTATCGCCACCGCTTCCAGCCTGATCAGCCGTGACCCGTCGCTGGACGTTGCCTTGATCGACCCCGCCGATGTGCATTACTACCAACCCGGCTGGACCATGGTCGGGGCCGGTGTGTTCAAGGCACCGAGCACCGCCCGCACCATGGCTTCGACCATCCCGCGTGGTGTGCGCTGGGTCAAGGCGCGGGTGCAGGGTTTCGACCCTCTGGGCCAGTTGGTCATGCTCGAGGGCGGTCGTGCTATCAGCTATGAACAGCTGATAGTGTGCCCTGGCCTCACGCTGGACTGGGCGGCAATTGAGGGGCTCTGTGAAACCTTGGGCCGCAACGGGGTCACCTCCAATTACCGTTACGACCTGGCGCCCTACACTTGGGAGCTGGTGCAGAAACTCAAGCAAGGCCGTGCCGTATTCAGCCAGCCGCCCATGCCGATCAAATGTGCGGGCGCACCGCAGAAGGCGCTGTACCTGTCTTGCGATCATTGGCTGCGCAACGGCCATCTGGGGGCGGTTAAAGCCAGCTTCTTCAATGCCGGGGCAGTGTTGTTCGGTGTGGCGGACTACGTGCCTGCGTTGATGAAGTACATCGAAAAATACGCTGTGGACCTCAATTTTTCCCACAGGTTGGTCGCTGTGGACGGTCCGAACAAGCGCGCCACCTTCGTACGCACGCTGCCCGATGGCAGCAGTGAAACGCGCATCGAGGCGTTCGACATGCTCCACGTGGTACCGCCACAGGTGGCGCCGGCTTTTATTCGCGAAAGCCCGTTGGCCGATAACGCCGGCTGGGTCGATGTCGATCCGCATACCCTGCGCCATCGCAAGTACACCAACATCCATGCCCTGGGTGACGTGGCCAATACCAGCAATGCCAAGACCGCCGCAGCGGCCCGCAAGCAGGCGCCGGTAGTGGCCAACAACGTGCTGGTGGCACTGGGCCGGCTGCCCACCCTCGCCCAGTACGATGGCTATGGCTCGTGCCCGCTGACGGTAGAGCGCGGGAAGATCGTCTTGGCCGAGTTCACCTATGGCGGCAAACTGGCACCGAGCTTTCCCAGTTGGTTGCTGGATGGCCGCAAGCCGACGCGTCTGGCCTGGTTGCTCAAGGCGCAGGCGCTGCCGCCGCTGTACTGGCAAGGCATGCTCAAGGGCCGCGAGTGGCTGGCGCGCCCGCAGTTGGTAGCCGAGGGTGGGCAGTGATCGAACATCAATTGTTGGGGGCGGGCCTGGGCGCGATCATCGGTGCGGTGCTGGCGTTGACCGGCGCCGGCGGTGGCATTCTTGCTGTGCCCTTGCTGGTGTTCGGCCTGGGGCTGTCGATGGTCGAGGCTGCACCGGTCGGCCTGTTGGCCGTAGGCATGGCGGCGGCGGTTGGCGCAGTGCTGGGTTTGCGTCAGGGGTTGGTGCGTTATCGGGCGGCGCTGTTTATCGCACTGATCGGCGTAGCAGCGGCGCCGTTCGGGCTGATGCTGGCGCACCGCTTGCCGAATACACCTTTGCAGTTGGTGTTTGCCGGGGTGCTGGTGTACGCCTGCCTGCGTATCTGGCGCAAGGCGGCCAAAGACCTGCGCGGTGAAGCCAATGACGCCCATCGCTATATCGAACCCTGTGTGCTGAACCCGTTGCAAGGTCGCTTGCGCTGGACCCTGCCATGCGCGCGTGCCCTGGCATTTACCGGTGCCTTGTCTGGGTTGCTGTCTGGTCTGCTGGGGGTTGGCGGTGGTTTCGTCATCATCCCGGCCCTGAACCGCTATACCAACCTGCGCATGGCCAGCATCGTGTCCACCTCGCTGGCGGTGATCGCACTGGTGTCCACCGGCAGTGTGGTCAGCGCCAGCCTGGCGGGTGTGATGCATTGGCAGGTTGGAGCCCCGTTTGCATCAGGCGCGGTGCTCGGCCTGCTGCTGGCGCGGCCATTGGCGGCCAGGCTGGCCGGGCCGCGTTTGCAGCAGATGTTTGCGGTGGCCGGTTGGACGGCGGCATTGCTGCTGGCTGGCAAGGCACTATTGGGCTAGCAGCGCGTCCTGTTCTGCGGCGCACAGCGCCAGCAGGTAGTCCCACACCACCCGCAGGCGCACTGACTTGTGCAGCTCGCGGCGGGTGCAGATCCAGTAGCTGCGCTGGATGGTTTCGCCAGGCAGTACGCGCACCAGCGTCGGGTCGTCGTGAGCCATGTAGTTGGGCAGTACGGCGATGCCCAGCCCGGCGCGGGCGGCAGCCTGTTGGGCAATGACGCTGGTGCTGCGAAACACCACGGTCGGTGCCCGGCAGAAACTGTTGAGAAACAGCAGTTCCTGGCTGAACAGCAGGTCGTCGACGTAGCCGATCCAGTTGTGCCGGGCCAGGTCCTCACGGTTGCGCAACGGCGGTGCCCGGTCCAGGTAGTCCTGGCTGGCGTACAGCGCCAGGCGGTAGTCGGTGAGCTTGCGGGTTATCAGCAGGTCGGCGTTGGGGCGTTCCAGGTGAATGCTGATCTCCGCTTCGCGGTTGAGGATGCTGACAAAGCGCGGCACCGCCACCAGTTCCACCTCCAGGCCCGGGTAGCGCTCGAACAACGCGTTCATGCGTGGGGTGAAGAACATGATGCCGATGCCTTCGGTCACCCCCAGGCGAATTTTGCCCAACGGGGTGATGGCCTGGGTGATTTCTTCCTGCGCCAACAGCGCGACGTTCTCCATGGCCTCGGCATGCTTGAGCAGGGCTTGGCCCGAGGGGGTCAGCTCGTAGCCCTGGGCATGTTGTACAAACAGCGCAGTGCCCAGGCTTTGCTCGATGCTCTCGATATGCCGGGCCACGGTGCTGTGGGTTGTGTTGAGGCGCTTGGCGGCGGTAAGCAGGCGGCCGCTGCGCTGCAACTCGAGGAAAAACCGCAGATCGTTCCAGTCGAACATGCTGATCCTTGTGGCTGTTCGTCCGGCCCTTTCGCGGGTAAACCCGCTCCCACAGGGAACGCGCCGCCTTCAGAAGCAGCGTCGAACCTGTGGGAGCGGGTTTACCCGCGAAGAGGCCGGTATAGGCTTACCCCTGTGCTAAAACGCACAACGGCTGCGCGAAATCTCGTGTTTCACTCACGAAATTACGCACTAAGATGGATCGGGACAAGAATAAAAAACGGGCGCGAGGTTGCACATGCCATCAGCCGATTCTGTCTTCGACTACGTGGTCGTAGGGGCCGGTCCCGCCGGTTGCCTTCTGGCCAACCGTTTGTCCGCCGACCCATCCTGCCGCGTTTTGCTGCTGGAAGCAGGTGGCCGCGACAACTATCCCTGGATTCACATCCCCGTCGGCTATCTCTATTGCATCGGCAACCCGCGCACTGACTGGTGCTTCAAGACCGAGGCGCAGCCAGGCCTGGGGGGGCGCGCACTGGGCTACCCACGCGGCAAGGTGCTCGGTGGCTGTTCTTCAATCAACGGCATGATCTACATGCGTGGCCAGGCGGCGGACTATGACCGCTGGGCCGAGCAAGGCAATGACGGCTGGGCCTGGAAGGACGTGCTGCCGCTGTTCAAGGCCAGCGAAAACCACTTCGCCGGCGCCAGTGAGCACCACGGCGGTGACGGCGAATGGCGGGTCGAGCGCCAGCGCTACAGCTGGCCGATCCTCGATGCTTTCCGTGATGCCGCCGAGCAAAGCGGCATCGGCAAGGTCGACGACTTCAACACCGGTGACAACCAGGGCTGTGGATACTTTCAGGTCAACCAGCGCAGCGGCGTACGCTGGAACGCCTCCAAAGCTTTCCTGAGGCCGATAAAGGACCGCGCCAACCTCACTGTGCTGACCGGCGTTCAGGTTGACCAGGTACTGCTCAACAACACCCGGGCGCGGGCCGTGAAAGCATTTTGGCAAGGCGCCTGGCACGAGTTTGCGTCGCGTCGCGAAATCATCCTCTGCGCCGGCGCTGTTGGTTCACCCGGTATTCTGCAACGCTCCGGCATCGGCCCGCGCCAGCTGCTGGAAAGCCTGGGCATTGGTGTACGCCACGATATGCCGGGCGTGGGGGGCAACCTTCAGGACCACCTGCAACTGCGCCTGATCTACCAGATCCGCAATACCCGCACCTTGAACCAGATGGCCAATAGCCTCTGGGGCAAGATGGGCATGGGCCTGCGCTACCTTTATGACCGCAGCGGCCCACTGGCGATGGCGCCGAGCCAGCTGGGCGCGTTCGTGCGCTCGAGCCCGGACCAGGCCACCGCCAACCTGCAGTATCACGTTCAGCCGCTTTCACTGGAGCGCTTCGGTGAGCCGCTGCATTCGTTCCCGGCCTTTACCGCATCGGTGTGCAACCTGCGCCCGGTAAGCCGCGGGCGTATCGATATCAGCAGCACCGACATGAACAGCACGCCGCTGATCAACCCCAACTACCTCAGCGAGCCACAGGACCTGCGCGTGGCCGCCGATGCCATCCGCCTCACCCGGCGCATCGTGCAGGCCCCTGCCCTTGCAGCGTTCGACCCCAAGGAATACCTGCCAGGCCCAGCCCTGCAAACCGAGCAAGAGCTGTTTGAGGCAGCCGGCAAAATTGGCACCACCATCTTCCACCCGGTCGGTACCTGCCGTATGGGCAGCGGTGCCTTGGACGTTGTGGATAACCAGTTGCGCGTGCACGGCATCCCCGGTTTGCGTGTGGCCGATGCCTCGATCATGCCGCAGATCACCTCCGGTAATACCTGTTCACCGACCCTGATGATCGCCGAGAAGGCGGCGCAACTGATCCTCAAAGGAGCTGCTACCCAGACCTACATGAACGAAGACGCGATACCGACCCCCTGACCCGGGTGCGTGCAACACCGGTGGCTCGCGGTCAGAAGCCGCCGACAGTGGAACAAAAAGAATAATCACTGTGGCCTGCGGGCCGAGGACAGCAACGATGTCGGATTACATCCAGGAACAGGGTGCGGCGGCCAGCAGCTCCAGCCGCCGTGAAGAACGCAAGATCATTTTCGCGTCATCCCTCGGGACGGTTTTCGAGTGGTATGACTTTTTTCTCTATGGTGCGCTGGCAGCGGTCATCAGCAAGCAGTTCTTTGCTGGGGTGAACGACACCACCGCATTCATCTTCGCCCTCATGGCCTTCGCCGCCGGCTTTCTGGTGCGGCCGTTCGGTGCATTGGTGTTCGGCCGCCTGGGCGACATGATCGGGCGCAAGTACACCTTCCTGGTCACCATCGTGCTGATGGGTTTGTCCACCTTCGCCGTGGGGTTGCTGCCCACTTATGCCAGTATCGGCATTGCCGCACCGATCATCCTGGTGATCCTGCGCATGCTCCAAGGGCTGGCGCTGGGGGGGGAGTACGGCGGTGCTGCCACCTATGTGGCCGAGCATGCGCCCCATGGCAAACGGGGCTTTTACACCGGTTTCATCCAGTCTACGGCCACCCTTGGCCTGTTGTTGTCGCTGCTGGTGGTGCTGGGCAGCCGCTACATCAGTGGCGACCAGTTCGAAACCTGGGGCTGGCGCCTGCCGTTCCTGTTGTCGATCGTGCTGCTGGCCATCTCCACCTGGATCCGCATGAGCATGCACGAGTCGCCGGCCTTCGTGAAAATGAAGGCCCAGGGCAAGGTCAGCAAGTCGCCTATTCGTGAGTCGTTCACCTCTTGGCCGAACCTGAAAGTGGTGCTGACCGCCTTGTTCAGCATCAACGCCGGGCAAGCCGTGACCTTCTATACGGCGCAGTTCTATGTGTTGTTCTTCATGACCCAAATGCTGAAGATGGACCCTGCCCAGGCCAACACGCTGCTGATCATCAGTGTGGTGATCGGTGCGCCGTTCTTCGTGTTTTTCGGTTGGCTGTCGGACCGTATTGGCCGCAAGCCGATCCTGATGCTCGGCCTGCTGTTGGCCACGGTGCTGTACTTCCCGCTGTTCAAGGCGCTAAGCCATTACGCCAACCCTCAGATCGACGCAGCCAGCCGGCAGGCGCCTATCGTGGTTACGGCCGACCCACAAAATTGCACCTTCCAGTTCGACCCGGTGGGCAAGGCTCGTTTTGACAGCCCGTGCGACAAGGTCAAGACATTCCTGGTGAAGCAGGGCCTGCCGTATAGCTCAGTGAACGTGGCCGGCAGCGATGTGGTAGTCAATATTGGTGAAAAGACCATCAATGGCTACGACGAAGCGGCCATGCGCAGCGCAGTAGAGCAGGCGGGCTACCCAGCCAAGGCCGACCCAGGGCAGGTCAACCAGGTAATGGTGGTGGTGCTGATCGTGGCGATGATCCTGATCGCGACCATGACCTATGGCCCGCTGGCAGCGGTAATGGTCGAGCTGTTCCCGACCCGTATCCGCTACACCTCAATGTCCCTGCCCTACCATATTGGTAATGGCTGGTTCGGCGGTTTCCTGCCAACGGTATCGTTCGCGCTGGTGGTGTATACCGGGGATATCTTCTACGGATTGTGGTACCCGGTGCTGGTGACCGGGATCAGCCTGGTGGTGGGGATTTTCTGCCTTAAAGAAACCAAGGATGTGGATCTCGACAAGGTCTGACCCTGTTCATCCGGTATAAAAAAACCGGCTGTAAAAGCCGGTTTTTTTATGCCGCGGAAAAACTTATGCACGCTTTTCAGAAAAAATTCATAAGTAGAAATAAACTTCTAATTCAAGTACTTAGCGATCATTTCAAGCATTTGATCGAAAAACTGCTCACAAGTTATCCACAGATGATCAGGCCATCTGCTGTTGGGGTTTTTCATCAGCTGGCGGCAGCGAACCCAAGGCCCGTTGAGTCGCTTCGTTCCACGCCGCTGCGCGGTCATTGAGTTCGGCGATGGCACGTGGCCCGGTGCCATTGGCGTACATCGGCTCGCCAATCACCACTTCGATGGTACCGGCACGCTTGCCCCAACCTGTCTTCGGCCAGAACTTGCCGGCATTGTGGGCAATCGGCAGCACCGGCAGCCCGGCATTCACGGCCAGCGCAGTACCGCCGCGGGAGAACTTGCCCACGGTGCCGAAGGGCACGCGGGTGCCTTCCGGGAAGATCAGCACCCAAGTCTTCTGCTTGAGCAGCTCGTCGCCTTTGCTCGCCACCTGGCGCAACGCTTCCTTTGGGTTGTCGCGGTTGATCGCGATCGGCCGCAGCATGGCCATGGCCCAGCCGAAAAACGGCACGTACAGCAGCTCGCGCTTGAGCACTTGGCTCAGCGGCGAAAAGTACTGGGAAAGGAAGAAGGTTTCCCAAGTGCTTTGGTGGTTGGACAGGATCACACAGGGCTCTTTCGGCACGTTTTCGGCGCCGGTGACCTTGTAGTCGATGCCGAGAATGGTGCGCACCAGGAACAGCGCGCAGCGACACCAATACACGTTGATGAACCTGTAGCGCTTGGGGAACGACAGGAACGGCGCGATGAAGAAGCTCAGCGAGCACCACAGCAGTGAACTGGTGCCCAGCAGCAGGTAAAAAAGAAAGATTCTGATCGCCTGCAGGATCGACATAGTGGCTTGTACCATTGCGGGGCATGCCCGCCTGAGAAAAATGCGCCCGAAGGCGCACTGTTTAAATTAGTTCTCTGGCGATAGCTGCCAGATCGTCGAAAATCAGTGTAGTTTCAGGGACACCTTTTTCCAGGGTCCGCTCGCCCTTGCCAGTTTTTACCAACACGGGTTGTGCACCGACGGCCAGGGCGGCCTCCAGGTCACCTTTGCTGTCGCCGACGAACAAGACGCCTTGCAGGGCGACCCGGTAATGCTCGGCAATCGCCACCAGCATGCCAGGCTTTGGCTTGCGGCAATCGCAGCCATCGTCCGGCCCGTGCGGGCAATACACGATATGGCCCACCTTGCCCCCCTGCTCCGCCACCAGCTCACGCAGGCGTGCGTGCATGGCTTCCAGGGTTGCCAGTGTGTAATAGCCACGGGCAATGCCGGACTGGTTGGTGGCCACGGCCACCGTCCAGCCCGCTTTGCTCAACTGCGCGATGGCCTCGACCGAGCCAGGGATCGGCACCCATTCTTCCAGCGTCTTGATGTAGGCGTCGGAGTCATGGTTGATGACCCCGTCACGGTCGAGAATCAGCAGTTTCAAGGCTTACCCCAGCAGCGAAATGTCGGCCACGCCCAGGAACAGGCCGCGCAGGCGGCTGAGCAGGGCATAACGGTTGGCGCGTACCTTGGCATCTTCAGCGTTGACCATCACCGCTTCGAAGAAGGCGTCGACCGGGTCACGCAGGGCCGCCAGGCGGGCCAGCGATTCACTGTACTGGCGTGCAGCAGCCATCGGCTGCACGGCCTGGTCGGCCTGCTGGATGGCCGAGTACAGGGAGAACTCGTTGGCGTTGTCGAAGTACTTTGGCTCGACCTGTTCGGCGATGGCGCCTTCGGCCTTGCTCAGCAAGTTCGATACACGCTTGTTCACCGCGGCCAGGGCTTCGGCTTCCGGCAGCTTGCGGAAGGCCTGCACAGCTTGCACACGCTGGTCGAAGTCCAGGGCCGAGCCTGGCTGCAGGGCACGCACCGACAGGTAGGTGGCCACGTCGATGCCTTCGTCTTCGTAACGCGCACGCAGGCGGTCGAAGATGAATTCCAGTACCTGTTCGGCCAGGCCAGCGGCCTTGACCTTGGCGCCGAACTGCTTGACTGCGAACTCGACCGCACCGGTCAGGTTCAGGTCGAGCTGCTTCTCGATCAGAATGCGCAGCACGCCCAAGGCAGCACGGCGCAGGGCGTACGGGTCCTTGCTCCCGGTAGGCAGCATGCCGATGCCGAAGATGCCAACCAGGGTGTCGAGTTTGTCGGCGATGGCCACGGCAGCACCGGTGAGGGTCTGCGGCAGCTCGGCGCCAGCACCGCGCGGCATGTACTGCTCGTTCAAAGCCAGGGCGACGTCCTGCGGCTCACCGTCGTTGAGCGCGTAGTAGTAACCGGCAACACCCTGCATTTCGGGGAACTCGCCGACCATCTCGGTGGCCAGGTCGCACTTGGAGAGCAGGCCGGCACGGCCGGCGCGCTGGGCGTCGCCGCCGATCAGCGGGGCGATGAACGCAGCCAGTTTGGAAACACGCTCGGCCTTGTCGTACACAGTGCCCAGCTGAGCCTGGAACACCACGTTTTTCAGGCGCTCGTTGAAGGTTTCCAGCGGCTGCTTCTTGTCCTGCTTGAAGAAGAACTCGGCGTCGGTCAGGCGTGGGCGCACGACCTTCTCGTTGCCTTGCACGATCTGCTTCGGGTCGCGGCTCTCGACGTTGGCCACGGTGATGAAGCGCGGCAGCAGCTTGCCTTCGCTGTCCAGCAGGCAGAAGTACTTCTGGTTGTCCTGCATGGTGGTGATCAGGGCTTCCTGTGGCACTTCAAGGAAACGCTCCTCGAACGAGCACACCAGCGGCACTGGCCACTCGACCAGGGCAGTCACTTCGTCCAGCAGCGCAGGCGGCACGATGGCGGTGCCTTCCTGCTGCATGGCCAGCTCGGCGGTACGCTTGCTGATCAGCTCGCGGCGCTCGGCGAAGTCGGCCAGCACGTAGGCTTTGCGCAGGTCTTCGACGTAGTTGGCCGGGGTGGTGATGACGACGTTTTCCGGGTGGTGGAAGCGGTGGCCACGGGATTCACGGCCGGCTTTCTGCGACAGGATGGTGCAGTCGACCACCTGGTCGCCCAGCAGCATCACCAGCCATTGCGTCGGGCGTACGAACTCTTCACGGCTGGCCGCCCAGCGCATGCGCTTGGGAATCGGCAGGTCGTTGAGCGAATCTTCGACGATGGTTGGCAGCAAGCCGGCGGTGGCCTTGCCTGGGATATGCTGGGAGAAGCGCAGCTTGGCGCCGCTCTGGTCGATTTCCGACAGATCTACACCGCATTTCTTGGCAAAGCCAAGAGCAGCCTGGGTCGGCTCGCCGTCTTTGAAAGCAGCCTGCAGGGGCGGGCCGTCGATATTGATGCTGCGGTCAGGCTGCTGCACGTCCAGCTGGCGGATCAGCACGGCCAGGCGGCGCGGCGCGGCGTACACCTGCTTGCCGGTGTAGTTCAGGCCAGCGGCCTGCAGGCCTTTCTCGATGCCGGCCAGGAAGGCGTCGCCGAGGGTGGCGAGGGCCTTGGGTGGCAGCTCTTCGGTGCCCAGTTCTACCAGGAAATCTTGAGCACTCATTGTGCAGCCTCCAGCTTAGCCAACACTTCGTCACGCAATTCAGGGGTGGCCATCGGGAAGCCCAGGCGTGCGCGGGCTTGCAGATAGCTTTGCGCCACGTCCCGGGCCAGGGTACGTACACGCAAGATGTAACGCTGGCGCTCGGTTACCGAGATGGCGCGGCGGGCGTCCAGCAGGTTGAAGGTGTGCGAGGCCTTCAGGACCATTTCATAGGTCGGCAACGGCAGATCCAGCTTGATCAGGCGGTTGGCTTCGCTTTCGTAGAAGTCGAACAGTTCGAACAGCTTGTCGACATTGGCGTGCTCGAAGTTGTAGGTCGACTGCTCCACCTCATTCTGGTGGAACACGTCGCCATAGGTGACTTTGCCAAACGGGCCGTCGGCCCACACCAGGTCGTACACCGAGTCGACGCCCTGGATGTACATGGCCAGGCGCTCCAGGCCGTAGGTGATTTCACCGGTGACCGGGTAGCACTCGATACCGCCTACCTGCTGGAAGTAGGTGAACTGGGTGACTTCCATCCCGTTGAGCCAGATTTCCCAGCCCAGACCCCAGGCGCCGAGGGTCGGCGATTCCCAGTTGTCTTCGACGAAGCGGATGTCGTGCACCAGCGGATCCAGGCCGATGGCTTTCAGCGAGCCGAGGTACAGCTCCTGGAAGTTGGCCGGGTTGGGCTTGAGCACGACCTGGAACTGGTAGTAGTGCTGCAGGCGGTTTGGGTTTTCGCCATACCGCCCGTCGGCAGGGCGACGGCTAGGCTGCACGTAGGCGGCGTTCCAGGTTTCTGGGCCGACGGCGCGCAGGAACGTGGCGGTATGGAAAGTGCCGGCGCCTACTTCCATATCGTAGGGCTGAAGCACCACACAACCTTGAGCTGCCCAGTAGTTCTGCAGGGCGAGGATCAGGTCTTGGAAGGTACGCACGGCTGGCGTAGGCTGGCTCACGAAATTCACCTGTATCTGGGGATGCGGATGTAAAGAGCGGGAGTATAACCTGATTCGCCTCGCCCTCTACTCATTGGAGCCTTATGCCACGCTGCTTTTGGTGTACCGACGATCCGTTGTACCAGGCCTACCATGACCAGGAATGGGGAACGCCACAGCGTGACCCGGCGTTGCTCTTCGAGATGCTTTTGCTCGAAGGGTTCCAGGCCGGGCTTTCGTGGATAACCGTTTTGCGCAAACGCGAGCGTTATCGCGAGGTGATGTACGGCTTCGACCCGGAAAAGCTGGCCGCCATGAGCGACGAGCGCATCGAAGAACTGATGCAGGATGCGGGTATCATCCGCAACCGCCTCAAGCTCAAGGCTGCGCGGCGCAATGCCCAGGCCTGGCGGGCTGTGGATAACCCGGCCGAATGGCTGTGGTCGTTCGTTGGCGGCGAGCCGAAGATCAACCACTTCAACGGGCGCGGCGACGTGCCGGCTGTTACCGACGAAGCCAAGGCCATGAGCAAGGCCCTGCAGAAAGCCGGCTTCACCTTTGTCGGCCCGACCATCTGCTACGCCTTCATGCAGGCCACCGGCATGGTCATGGACCACACCACCGATTGCGATCGCTACGCCGCCTTGTTGCGCTGAGGGGTTACAATGCGCGCCTTGCTGAAATAAGGAATTCGCCTGTGGAAAAGTTCAAGGGCGCCCTGATGGTCGGGGTGCTGCGCCTGTTTGCCAAGCTGCCCTGGGGCGCTGTACAGCGCGTCGGCGCGGGTATCGGCTGGCTGATGTGGAAAGTGCCCAATGGTTCGCGCAACGTGGTGCGGATCAACCTGGCCAAGTGTTTTCCGGAGATGGACCCGGTTGCCCGTGAGCAGCTGGTTGGCCAGGCGCTGCGGGATATTGGCAAATCCTTTGTCGAAAGTGCCTGTGCCTGGATCTGGCCGCCGCAGCGTTCGCTGGAGCTGGTCAAGGAAGTGCACGGCCTGGAAGTGCTTGAGCAGGCTCTGGCCTCGGGCAAGGGCGTGGTGGGGATCACCAGCCACCTGGGCAACTGGGAAGTGCTGAACCACTTTTACTGTAACCAGTGCAAACCGATCATCTTCTATCGCCCGCCGAAGCTCAAAGCGGTGGATGACCTGTTGCGCGAGCAGCGTGTGCAGATGGGCAACCGCGTGGCGCCTTCGACCAAGGAAGGCATCCTCAGCATCATCAAGGAAGTGCGCCGTGGAGGCCAGGTAGGCATCCCCGCCGACCCCGAGCCGGCGGAATCGGCAGGGGTGTTCGTGCCGTTCCTGGGCACCCAGGCGCTGACCAGCAAATTCGTGCCGAACATGCTGGCCGGCGGCAAGGCTGTGGGGGTGTTCCTGCATGCCCTGCGGCTGCCGGATGGCTCGGGCTTCAAGGTGTTCCTCGAGGCGGCGCCAGAGGCGATGTACAGCACCGACGTGACCGAATCGGCGGCGGCGATGAGCAAGGTGGTCGAGCGCTATGTGCGCGAGTACCCCAGCCAGTACATGTGGAGCATGAAGCGCTTCAAGAAGCGCCCGGCTGGCGAGCCGCGCTGGTACTGAGATTTCTGGGGGCGCTTTGCGCCCCTTTCGCGGGACAAGCCCGCTCCCACATGGGATCGCGGTCACCTGAAGGAGCGGGCTTGTGTCGCGATGTTCAGCACAGCCCACGCTATCTCTGTGGGAGCGGGCTTGCCCCGCGAATGGGCTGCAAAGCAGCCCCGGCAATCTCAGGCCTTGTAGAGTTTCTTCAGGAACACGGCCATCTCCTTCTCGGCCTGCTCTCACACGGGGTCACGGCCACCTGAAGGAGCGGCCCTGTGTCGCGATGTTCAGCGCAGCCCACAAGGTCACGCTATCTCTGTGGGAGCGGGCTTGCCCCGCGAATGGGCTGCAAAGCAGCCCCGGCAATCTCAGGCCTTGTTGAGTTTCTTCAGGAACACGGCCATCTCCTTCTCGACCTGCTCTCACACGGGGTCACGGCCACCTGAAGGAGCGGCCCTGTGTCGCGATGTTCAGCGCAGCCCACAAGGTCACGCTATCTCTGTGGGAGCGGGCTTGCCCCGCGAATGGGCTGCAAAGCAGCCCCGGCAATCTCAGGCCTTGTTGAGCTTCTTCAGGAACATGGCCATCTCCTTCTCGGCCTGCTCCCACATGGGATCGCGGCCACCTGAAGGAGCGGCCCTGTGTCGCGATGTTCAGCGCAGCCCACAAGGTCACGCTATCTCTGTGGGAGCGGGCTTGCCCCGCGAATGGGCTGCAAAGCAGCCCCGGCAATCTCAGGCCTTGTTGAGTTTCTTCAGGAACACGGCCATCTCCTTCTCGGCCTGCTTGTCCCCATGGGCCTGCGCCGCCACGATCCCGTCTTCCCAGGCCCTGCGCGCTGCCGCCAGGTCACCCTGCAACTGATGCGCTTTGCCCAGTAACTTCCACGCTGCGGAGTACTTGGGATCCTGCTCCACACACCGTGCCAGGTGCACCGCCGCTTCAGCGCCATTGCCTTCATCCAGCCAGGCCTTCCCCAGCCCGAACCGCAGCAATGGGTTATCCACACCCTTGGCCAGCATCTTCTCCAGCGATTCGCGCATGCCCTCTGCTCCTAGAAGAAACTCAAGCCAACGTGGAACAGCTTCTCCACATCCCGAATGTGTTTTTTATCCACAACGAACAGGATCACATGGTCACCCGACGCGATCACGGTGTCGTCGTGGGCGATCATCACCTCTTCGTCGCGGATGATGGCGCCGATGGTGGTACCCGGTGGCAGGGCGATGTCTTCGATGGCCTTGCCCACAACCTTGCTCGACTTCGAATCCCCGTGCGCCACCGCCTCGATGGCCTCGGCCGCACCACGGCGCAGCGAGTGCACGCTGACAATGTCGCCTCGGCGCACGTGCGCAAGCAGGGTGCCGATGGTGGCCAGCTGCGGGCTGATGGCAATGTCGATATCACCGCCCTGCACCAGGTCGACATAGGCCGGGTTGTTGATGATGGTCATTACCTTGCCCGCGCCCAGGCGCTTGGCCAGCAGCGACGACATGATGTTGGCTTCGTCATCGTTGGTCAGGGCCAGGAAGATGTCGGCGTCGGCGATGTTCTCTTCGAGCATCAAGTCCTTGTCCGAGGCGCTGCCCTGCAGCACCACAGTGCTTTCCAGGGTATCGGAGAGGTGCCGGCAGCGGGCCGGGTTCATCTCGATGATCTTCACCTGGTAGCGGCTCTCGATGGCTTCGGCCAGGCGCTCGCCGATCTGCCCACCGCCGGCGATCACAATGCGTTTATTGGTTTCGTCGATGCGGCGCAGCTCGCCCATCACGGCGCGGATGTCCTTCTTGGCGGCGATGAAGAACACTTCGTCGTCAGCTTCGATCACCGTGTCGCCACGTGGGGTGATTGGCCGGTCGCGGCGGAAGATCGCCGCCACGCGGGTGTCGACGTTGGGCATGTGCGCGCGGATCTGGCGCAACTGCTGGCCGACCAGTGGGCCGCCGTAGTAAGCCTTCACCGCCACAAGCTGGGCCTTGCCTTCGGCGAAGTCGATCACCTGCAGTGAGCCTGGGTGTTCGATCAGGCGCTTGATGTAGTTGGTCACCACCTGCTCGGGGCTGATCAGCACGTCGACCGGGATATGGTCGTTGTCGAACAACTCTTCGCGTGTCAGGTAGGACGATTCACGCACCCGGGCGATCTTGGTCGGGGTGTGGAACAGCGAATAGGCCACCTGACAGGCGACCATGTTGGTTTCGTCGCTGTTGGTCACTGCCACCAGCATGTCGGCGTCGTCGGCACCGGCCTGGCGCAGCACCGTCGGCAGCGAACCGCGGCCCTGCACGGTACGGATGTCCAGGCGGTCACCGAGGTCGCGCAAGCGCTCGCCATCGGTGTCGACCACGGTGATGTCGTTGGCTTCGCTGGCCAGGTGCTCTGCCAGCGTACCGCCTACCTGCCCTGCGCCGAGGATGATGATCTTCATCCGCTACTCCCTACCGTTTGGTCTTATCCGCGTGAGGCGGCGATCTTGATCAGCTTGGCATAGTAGAAGCCGTCGTGGCCGCCCTCCTGGGCCAGCAACTGGCGGCCGTGGGGCTGGCGCAGGCCGGCCTCGGTGGCCAGGTCCAGTTCACGGGCGCCCGGGGTGCGGGCCAGGAAGGCGCCGATCACTTCGGTATTCTCGGTCGGCAGGCTGGAGCAGGTGGCGTACAGCAGCATGCCGCCTACTTCCAGGGTCGGCCACAGGGCGTCGAGAAGCTCGCCTTGCAGTGTTGCCAGGGCCGGGATGTCGTCGGCCTGGCGGGTCAGCTTGATGTCCGGGTGACGGCGGATTACGCCGGTGGCCGAACACGGCGCGTCGAGCAGGATGCGCTGGAACGGCTTGCCGTCCCACCAGCTGGCGGTGTCGCGGGCATCGCAGGCGATCAGCTCGGCGTCCAGTTGCAGGCGGTCGAGGTTCTCGCGCACGCGGGTCAGGCGCTTGGCTTCAAGGTCGATGGCCACCATCTGCGCCAGGCCGGCTTCGGCCTCCAGCAAGTGGCAGGTTTTGCCCCCTGGGGCGCAGCAGGCGTCCAGTACGCGCTGGCCGGGGGCCAGTTCGAGCAAGTCGGCAGACAGCTGCGCGGCTTCGTCCTGCACGCTCACCCAGCCTTCGGCGAAGCCGGGCAGGCCGCGCACGTCGCAGGCCTCGGCCAGCACGATGCCGTCACGGCTGTACTGGCAGGCGCTGGCGTCAATGCCCGCGTCGGCCAGCAGTGCAAGGTACGCATCGCGGCTGTGGTGACGGCGGTTGACCCGCAGAATCATCGGCGGGTGGGCGTTGTTGGCGGCGCAAATGGCTTCCCACTGCTCCGGCCAGAAGGCTTTCAGCGCCTTCTGCAGCCAGCGCGGGTGGGCGGTGCGTACCACTGGGTCGCGCTCCATGCCGGCGAGCAGTGCTTCGCCTTCGCGCTGGGCGCGGCGCAGCACGGCATTGAGCAGGCCCTTGGCCCACGGCTTTTTCAGCTTGTCGGCACAGCCCACGGTTTCGCCGATGGCGGCGTGGGCCGGAATGCGGGTGTAGAACAACTGGTAAAGGCCGACCAGCAGCAGCGCCTGCACATCGGCGTCGGCGGCCTTGAAAGGCTTTTGCAGCAGTTGCGCGGCCAGCAGGTCGAGGCGTGGCTGCCAACGTGCGGTGCCGAACGCCAAGTCCTGGGTCAGGCCACGGTCGCGTTCATCGACCTTGTCCAGTTGTGCTGGCAGCGAGCTGTTCAGCGAGGCCTTGCCACTGAGTACAGCGGCAAGGGCACGGGCGGCGGCGAGACGTGGGTTCATTGGCCCAGCACCTTGCCAGCGGCGAACTTCTCGCGGCGGCTGTTGAACAGGTCGCTGAAGTTCAGCGCCTTGCCGCCGGGCAATTGCAGGCGGGTCAGGCTCAGCGCCTGGTCGCCGCACGCAACGACCAGGCCGTCCTTGCTGGCGGACAGGATTTCGCCCGGGGCGCCCTTGCCTGTGGACAAGTTGGCGGCCAGCACCTTCACGCTTTCGCCATCGAGGGTGCTGTGGCACACCGGCCACGGGTTGAAGGCGCGGATCAGGCGCTCCAGCTCGACGGCCGGGCGGGTCCAGTCAATGCGCGCCTCGTCCTTGTTCAGCTTGTGGGCGTAGGTGGCCAGGGCATCGTCTTGCGTTTCAGCTTGCAGCGAACCGTCGGCGAGGCCAGCGATGGCCTGAACGACTGCGGGCGGGCCCATTTCGGCCAAGCGATCATGCAAGGTGCCGCCGGTGTCGTCGGCGCTGATCGGGGTGACCACCTTGAGCAGCATTGGGCCGGTGTCCAGGCCAGCTTCCATGCGCATCACGGTTACCCCGCTCTCGGCGTCGCCGGCTTCCACGGCGCGCTGGATCGGCGCCGCACCGCGCCAGCGTGGCAGCAGGGAGGCGTGGCTGTTGATGCAGCCCAGGCGCGGGATATCCAGCACTGCCTGCGGCAGGATCAGGCCGTAGGCGACCACCACCATCAGGTCCGGCTGCAGCGCGGCCAGTTCGGCCTGGGCATCGGCGTTGCGCAGGGTCTGCGGCTGGAACACCGGGATGTCATGGGCGACGGCCAGTGCCTTGACCGCACTTGGCATCAGCTTCTGGCCACGACCGGCCGGGCGGTCGGGCTGGGTGTAGACGGCCACGATCTCGTACGGGCTGTCGAGCAGGGCCTTGAGGTGTTCGGCGGCAAACTCTGGAGTGCCTGCAAAGACGATGCGCATGGAGTTCTCGCTTCAAAATAGAAAAAGGCTTGCCGGAGCAAGCCTTCAGGAAGGGGGGGATCAGGCTTGCTGGCGGTGCTGCTTTTCCAGCTTCTTCTTGATCCGGTCGCGTTTGAGCTGCGACAGGTAGTCAACGAACAGCTTGCCGTTGAGGTGATCGAATTCGTGCTGCACGCACACCGCCAGCAGGCCTTCGCATTCCAGCTCGAACGGCTTGCCGTCGCGGTCCTGGGCCTTGACCCGTACACGCAGCGGGCGGTCGACGTTCTCATAGAAGCCAGGCACCGACAGGCAGCCTTCCTGGTACTGGCCCATGTCGTGGGTCAGCTCTTCGACCGTGGGGTTGATAAAGACGCGCGGCTCGCTGCGGTCTTCGCTGAGGTCCATGACCACGACCTGCAGGTGCACGTTGACCTGGGTGGCGGCCAGGCCGATACCAGGGGCTTCGTACATGGTTTCAAACATGTCGTCGATCAGCTGACGCAGGGCGTCGTCGAACTCCGTCACCGGTTTGGCGATAGTGCGCAGGCGCGGGTCCGGGAATTCGAGAATGTTCAAGATGGCCATAAGGTCAGGCAGTCACTGTGCGTTCGGTTGAAAACTGAGCACACATAATAAAGGGAAACGGGGATTTCGGCACCTGGCAAGCTCGTCTAGGGTGTCTATGGGCTTGATAGCCCCCAGCCAATGGACAGGTTTTCAAAGTGTTACTCACAGAGTTATCCACAGGTTGTGCCACGTAGATGGCCCTGTTTCGATCAAGGACGATCCCCATGCCCAGTTACCATTCGTCGCTCTGCCCGCCTGCCGAACTGGAGGCGCGATTACGCCTGCATCGCCTGCCCGAGACAGGACTGCGACGTTTTCGCACCTTGCTGGATGCGTTCGGCAGCGCCTCTAGCGCGCTTAGCGCTCCCGGTTCGGCCTGGCGAGCGTTGGGCATCCCCCAAGCCACCATCGATGCCCGGCGCAGTGCCGAGGTCCGCGATGGCGCGCTGGCCGCAATGGCCTGGTTAGAGCGCCCCGGCCAGCATTTGCTGATGTGGGACGGCCCTGGCTACCCAGCCTTGCTGGCAGAAATCGACGATGCCCCGCCGCTGCTTTTTGTTGCTGGCGCCCCGGCCTTGCTCGACCACCCTCAGTTGGCCATCGTGGGCAGCAGACGTGCCACACCCCCGGCGCTCGACACAGCCCGGGCATTTTCCCGCTACCTTGCGCAGGCAGGTTTCACCATTACCAGCGGGCTGGCGGTAGGCGTCGACGGTGCCGCTCATCGGGCTGCGTTGCAGGCTGGTGGGTGCACGATTGCCGTGCTCGGCACGGGGCTGCAAAAACTTTATCCACAGCGCCATCAAGAGCTTGCGCAGGCGATGATCGACAACGGCAGTGCGCTGGTTTCCGAGTATCCGCTGGATGCCGGGCCACTGCCCGGCAACTTCCCACGGCGCAACCGCATCATCAGCGGCTTGTCGCTGGGCGTGCTGGTGGTCGAGGCCAGCTTGGCCAGTGGCTCGCTCATCACGGCGCGCCTGGCGGCCGAGCAAGGCCGCGAGGTGTATGCCATTCCGGGTTCCATTCACCACCCGGGGGCCAAGGGCTGTCACCAGCTGATCCGTGATGGGGCGCTGCTGGTGGAAAGTGTGGAGCAGATCCTGGAAAGCCTGAAGGGTTGGCAGAACCTGCCGCCTGCAGTTGTGGACAGGTTCGACCATCCCCTGCTTGCCCTGCTGCATGCAGCGCCTCAAACCAGCGAAAGCCTCGCACACTGCAGCGAGCTGCCGCTGGCCGAAGTGTTGGCGCAGCTGACCGAGCTGGAGCTGGAAGGCCGGGTCAGCAATGAAGCAGGGCGTTGGTTTGCCCGCGCGGGCTAAGTACACTGCGCATAAGCAAGGTATTCAGGCGGAGAAGCAGCAATGGTGAGCAGTTTTCGTGTGCAACAAGCCGCACGTGAGATCCGGGCGGGCGCAGTTATCGCCTACCCGACGGAAGCGGTCTGGGGCCTGGGCTGCGACCCGTGGAACGAGGACGCGGTGTATCGCCTGCTGGCGCTGAAATCGCGGCCTGTGGATAAAGGGTTGATTCTGATCGCTGACAACATCCGCCAGTTCGACTTTTTGTTCGAGGACTTTCCCGAAGACTGGATCGACCGCATGGGCAGCACCTGGCCGGGGCCGAATACCTGGCTGGTGCCGCACCAGGACCTGCTGCCCGAGTGGGTGACCGGGCAGCATGACACGGTGGCGCTGCGCGTCAGTGACCACCCGGTGGTGCGTGAACTGTGCGCACTGGTGGGGCCACTGATTTCCACCTCGTGCAACCCCGGCGGTCGCCCGGCGGCGAAGACCCGGTTGCGGGTGGAGCAGTATTTCCATGGGCAGTTGGACCTGGTGCTTGGCGGGGCGCTGGGGGGGCGGAAGAACCCGAGTGTGATTCGCAACCTGGCAACC
>NZ_JBNRIK010000002.1:25590-36606 GCF_053557975.1 Pseudomonas sp. XP2 | reverse complement strand
GGGCTTGCCGGCGATTGGGCGGCAAACCCCTGCAGATTTTTCTGATTTTGTCTCGAATGGTTGGCCGGCACGTAGTTCGGGAAAATTCCTACTGCCCGCGTCGTCAGTCGTCACCTTCCCTGCAGAACCCCCTCCCTCTAGCTTGATGGCCAGGCGTCGCATGGGCGGCGCTCGATCTTTGCGCTAGCAAAGGCCGTCGTCATTCGGCGGGAGCACTGGGACAAATGCCGCTATTCGAAAATGCCGAATACCTGATAAGGGCGAATCTCGAGCAGCTTGCGTCCAACCATCGGGTCAGAGCGGTGGAAATCGGTAGATTCACCGCCGATCAGTTCGAAGCGATCAATAGGCAGAAAGAAGGGCAGGATTTGCCGCTGCTGGAGGACCCAGGCATCGTCTTTATTGGTAGCCATGCCTACAGGAGCCGGGTATTACGGGATGGTTACGCCATCGATGACATGGTTCTGCAGATTGAGGCAGCATTGGCGGTGACATCGATCTGGAAAGGCGCCACGCACATGACGGCCCTTCGCAGCACGATTGGCCGCAATGATGGCTATGGCAATGAGGTCCTTGATGAGGCGATTTTTGAACTGACGGCCCGCAAGCCCAAGGCAGAGCTCTATTCCATCATCCCTAAAGGGGATAGAAACAAGCCCAAAAAATAAAGGCCGCTTAAGCGGCCTAAAGGGTGGGGATGCACTCGCCCGGATAACTTGAAACTCAACCGGCGCACCAGTACATCCACAAGCACAAAGGCTACCCTTCCGAATCTTTACGGTCAAGCCGGGACCTTTTTCTAGCGCGCTGTGCATGCGCTTCATGTTGGCTTTTACTGGATCAGGGTTTTCTGATTTTTGCCAAAATGGCTGTCCAGTTGGCCACTTCGGAAATATCCTACGAGCCGCGTCCTCTGCCATCACCTTCTCAGTGGGAACCTCTGCCCTTAGGCTTAAACCGTCGCCGAATAACTTGGCGATCGGGTGTGGTAACCCGGATGTGCGAATTCTGAATGGCAGCCATGGCGGCTGTGCGCGGGAGGCTTTCGAGCCTGCCGGGTTTGGGATTCGTCCGGTTTACCACCCCGCGTGCAGCTGCCACCCATTTCGTGTGGTAACGGATTGAGCGGCCGCCCTGATCAGGTGAATTCCCATGAGCAAGAAAATAGTCCCCGATCCACCCCTTCCATGCACCTCCACCCGCCCCTTCGGCCGCTGCGACGCCGGCCATGACCCGCTCTTCACCGTCAACCCGAACATTTCCGCCGAGGACGCTCTGGTCCACGTAGCCCTGTACCTGCGCAGCGCCTACGAAACCGGCTACAAAGCCCTGGACTACATGCGCGAAGAGGGCCGTGGCATGTTCTGGTCGAACCTGCATGCGATTGAAATGGCGGAGGGTGTGATTGAGGCGATACTCGATGGCATCGAGTCGACACCGCAGCCGCAAAAGAAGGTGTGAGGGCTGACAGGTGCCTGCCTTGAGGGTTTCAGCGCCTGTGACATCGAGCGCCGCCCGCGCGGCGCTTCGCGGGGCAAGCCCGCTCCCACATTTGTTTCGGGCCAATCCCTCCTGGGAAGTCACCGCTGCCCGCTTTGTTTGTTCCATTTGATATCGAGGGGTGCGCAACTGCGGTTCCTCGATCTGCAGCCATGCACCAAAGCTGCAACCCACCTGACACAGGAATAATTGGCCCGAAACAGATGTGGGAGCGGGCTTGCCCCGCGAAGCGCCGCGCGGGCGGCGCTCGATGTCACAGGCGCTGAAACTCTCAAGGCGTGCGCCTGGCCGCCCTGACGCAATTCCCCGCTTTTCTCAAGGCAACAAAACAGTCGACCCCACAGTCCTGCGCGCCGACAGCTCTGCCTGCGCCTTGGCCGCCTCGCTCAATGGATACCGCTGCTGGATATCCACAACCAGCTTGCCACTTGCAATCATCGCAAACAGGTCATCGGCCATGGCCTGGGTGTTCTCGGCATTATTGGCATAGGTCGCCAAGGTCGGCCGGGTGACGTACAGCGAGCCTTTCTGCGCCAGGATCCCCAGGTTCACCCCGCTCACCGCGCCCGAGGCATTGCCAAAGCTCACCATCAACCCGCGTGGCTGCAGGCAGTCCAGCGAGGTGAGCCAGGTATCGGCGCCTACCCCGTCATACACCACCGGGCATTTTTTGCCGTCGGTCAGTTCCAGTACCCGCTTGGCCACATCTTCGTGGCTGTAGTCGATGGTTTCCCATGCCCCCAGCGCCTTGGCCCGCTCGGCCTTCTCGGCAGAACTCACGGTGCCGATCAGCTTGGCGCCCAGGGCCTTGGCCCACTGGCAGGCCAGCGAACCGACGCCACCCGCTGCGGCGTGGAACAGGATTACATCACCCGCCTTCACCTCATAGGTCTGCTTCAGCAGGTACTGCACGGTCAAACCCTTGAGCATCACCGCTGCGGCCTGCTCGAAGCTGATGTTGTCGGGCAACTTGACCAGGTTGGCCTCCGGCAGCGTATGTACTTCGCTGTAGGCACCCAGCGGGCCGCCGGCATGGGCCACGCGGTCACCCACCTTCAGGCGTTTGACACCCTCGCCCACAGCCTCGACCACGCCGGCCGCCTCAGTACCCAGGCCAGAAGGCAGGGACGGCGGAGCATACAGACCGCTGCGAAAGTACGTGTCGATGAAGTTCAGGCCGATGGCGTGGTTACGCACGCGCACCTGCTGCGGCCCGGGCGGGGTGGGTTCGAATTCCACAAACTGCAGCACTTCCGGGCCGCCATGCTGGCTGAACTGGATACGCTTGGCCATCTCGCACTCCTGTAGTCGGGATCGGGAAAAGGCCTTCTATCGGACGCCTTTGCGTGATCGCCGTCAACTGCGGCGCGCGCGCTGGCGGTGGTATGCTACGCGCGAATTCTTCCCTGCCCGTTCCTGGTGACCCGATGACTAGCCGCACCGAGGCCGTGAAAGCCTACCTGCTCGACCTGCAAGACCGCATCTGCTCTGCCCTCGAAACAGAAGACGGCGGCGCCCGTTTCGTCGAGGATGCCTGGGTGCGCGAAGCCGGTGGCGGGGGCCGCACGCGGGTGATTGGCGACGGCAAGCTGATCGAGAAAGGCGGGGTCAACTTCTCCCATGTGTTTGGTACCGGTCTGCCCCCCTCGGCCAGCGCCCACCGGCCTGAACTGGCGGGCCGGGGCTTCGAGGCCCTGGGAGTGTCGCTGGTGATCCACCCGCACAACCCGCATGTGCCCACTTCCCACGCCAATGTGCGGTTCTTCATCGCCGAAAAGGAAGGTGAAGAGGCCGTATGGTGGTTCGGCGGCGGCTTCGACCTGACCCCATACTATGGCAACGAAGAAGACTGCATTCACTGGCACCGCGTGGCCGAACAGGCCTGCGCACCGTTCGGCGCCGACGTGTACCCGCGTTACAAGGCCTGGTGCGACCGCTACTTCCACCTCAAGCACCGTGGCGAGCCACGCGGCATCGGCGGCCTGTTCTTCGATGACCTGAACGAGTGGGACTTCGACACTTGCTTCGCCTTCATCCGTGCCATCGGCGATGCTTACATCAACGCCTACCTGCCGATCGTACAGCGCCGCAAGGACACGCCCTATACCCCGCAGCAGCGTGAGTTCCAGGAATACCGCCGCGGCCGCTACGTGGAGTTCAACCTGGTCTACGACCGTGGCACTTTGTTCGGCCTGCAATCCGGTGGCCGCACCGAGTCCATCCTCATGTCGCTGCCGCCTCAGGTGCGCTGGGGCTACGACTGGAAGGCCGCACCCGGCAGCGAAGAAGCACGCCTGACCGAGTACTTCCTGCAAGACCGCGACTGGCTCGGCCAGTAAGCCTGTGGATAACCAAGGAGCCGTCATGGACCAGTACGTCGTTTTTGGTAATCCCATCGGCCACAGCAAGTCGCCGCTGATCCACCGCCTGTTTGCCGAGCAGACCGGCCAGGACCTGGAATACGCCACCCTGCTGGCGCCGCTGGACGAGTTCAGCGATTGCGCGCGCGGCTTCTTCAAGCAAGGCAGCGGCGGCAACGTCACCGTACCATTCAAGGAAGAGGCCTACCGCCTGTGCGACAGCCTGACCCCGCGTGCCCAGCGCGCTGGCGCAGTGAACACGCTAAGCAAGCTGGCTGATGGCACCCTGCAAGGCGACAACACCGATGGCGCTGGCCTGGTGCGCGACCTGACGGTAAATGCCGGGGTCGAACTGGCTGGCAAGCGCATTCTCATCCTCGGTGCCGGTGGCGCTGTGCGAGGCGTGCTGGAGCCTATTCTGGCGCACAACCCGCAGTCCCTTGTGGTTGCCAACCGCACTGTGGAGAAAGCCGAGCAGCTGGCGCGTGAGTTCGATGAGCTGGGGCCGGTGGTGGCCAGCGGGTTTGCCTGGTTGCAGGAGCCGGTGGATGTGATTATCAACGCCACTTCGGCGAGCCTGGCCGGAGAAATGCCGCCGATTGCCGACAGCCTGGTGGAGGCGGGGCGCACGGTTTGCTACGACATGATGTATGGCAAGGAGCCGACGCCGTTTTGCGCGTGGGCTACCCGGCTGGGTGCGGCCAAGGTGCTCGATGGGTTGGGGATGCTGGCTGAGCAGGCGGCTGAAGCGTTCTTTATCTGGCGTGGGGTGCGACCTGATACGGCGCCGGTGTTGGCGGAGCTGCGCCGGCAACTGGCTCGGGGCTGAAATTGCCGGGGCCGCTTTGCGGCCCATTCGCGGCACAAGGCCGCTCCCACAAAGTACTGCGTACGCCGATCCCCTGTAGGAGCGGCCTTGTGCCGCGAATGGGCTGCGCAGCAGCCCCAGGATCCCAGCCTCACTCCTCAAACCGGATCGGACACAACTCCACCCCTTCCAGCTTCTGCAATTCCTCGATCACCTGCGGCCTGGCCCGGTGCAGGGTCAAACTCCCGCCCAATCTCCGCAACCGCCGCGCTTCGCGGTGCAACATATCCACACCCGAGTAATCGATAAAATTCACCTGCCGGGCATCGATCACGACATGCGGCCCCTGGCAGCGCTGCAAGCGCACCTGCAGGTAATGCGCCGCACCAAAGAAAATCGACCCGCCCACCCGCAACACATCCGCGTCCCCTTCCCGGCTTTGCTGCACCCGTGGCCGTGACGTGCGCTTGAGGTAAAAGAACAGCGAAGCCAGCACGCCTGCATAGATGGCCGTCTGCAACTCCAGCAACAATGTCGCCGCCGCCGTCAGCGCCATCACCAGAAACTCCGAGCGGCTGACCCGAAATAGCGCGCGAATCGCCCGATGGTCCACCAACCCCCAGCAGATCAGCAGAATGCTGCCAGCCATGGCGGGTATCGGCAGGTGCGCGATCAGGCCGGCGCCGGTAACGGCAAACAACGCCACCCACAGCGCCGAGAACACCCCAGCCATGGGCGAGCGGGCACCTGCCTCATAACTCAGGCCTGAGCGGGTGAAGGAACCGGCAGACAGGTAACCGGAGAAAAATGCACCGGCGATGTTCGACAGGCCCTGTGCGCGGATTTCCTGGTCGGGGTCGATCAGTTGTTCTGAACGTGCCGACAACGAGCGGGCAATCGACAGGCTGGTGACCAGCCCCAGCATGCCTACCGCCACGGCGCTGGGCAGCAGGCGCAGCATCAGTTCCAGATCCAGCAAAGGCAGCGGGCTGAAGGGTGGGAGTTGCCCGGTAAACGCCGCCACCCTTGGCACATGGCCAAAGTAGCCCGGCAACAGCCAAGCCAGCAGGCTGACCAGCATCAGGCTTATCAACAGGCTCGGCCAGCGTGGGCGCCACAGTTTGAAGGCTACACCGATCACGACAGTGGCCAGGCCCAGAATAAAGGAAGGCAGGTCGACCTCCCCTGCATGGCTGGCCAGGTCCTGTACGGTTTTCAGTGCCGTGGCCTGGCTGGGCAGGTCCATGCCCAGCAGGTTGGGCAATTGGCCCAAGGCAATGACGATGGCAGCCCCCAGCGTGAAGCCGAGCACTACCGAGTGGGAGACGAAATTGACCAGCGCGCCAAAGCGCATAAGCCCGAGCAGCAACTGGAAGATGCCGCCGAGCAAGGTCAGCAACAGTACCAGGGTGATGTAATCGGCGCTGCCGGCCACGGCCAGCGGGCTGATGCTGGCGTAGAGCACGATGGAAATGGCGGCGGTGGGGCCGCAGATCAGGTGCCAGGACGAGCCCCACAGGCAGGCGATCAGCACCGGCACGATGGCGGCGTACAGGCCGTATTCGGCGGGCAGGCCGGCAATCAGGGCGTAGGCGATGGATTGTGGCAGGGCGAGGATGGCACCGCTCAGGCCGACCAGCAGGTCCTGGCGCAGGCTGCGGCCCGATTGGCGCGGGAGCCAGGTGAGGAAGGGCAGCAGGTGAATGATGCGATGCATGAGATATTCACATTTCCAAAGGTCCACTGTCCCCTGTGGGGCGGGTTTACCCGCGAATGCGTCGGTACATGCAATGCAGCATTCGCGGGTGAACCCGCTCCCACAGGGGGCGCGTCGTGTCTGAAACTACAGTTTGGCTTTCACGGCCTCCAGGGCATTGCCATCGGCCTTGGTAGTCACCCCAGCCAACCACCCTTCCAGCAACTCGGGATGCGTTTTAATCCAAGCCCTGGCCGCGTCATCAAAGCTGATCTTGTTATCCACAACCTCGGCCATGATGGCGTTTTCCATGTCCAGGGTAAATTTCAGGTTGCCCAGCAGCTTCGCCGCATTCGGGCACGCTTGTGGATAACCTTTGCGGGTCAGCGTGTACACTTCGCCCTTGGTGCCGAACCACTTTTCCCCACCGGTCAGGTAATGCATTTTCAGCTTCACGTTCATCGGGTGCGGGGTCCAGCCAAGGAAGGTGATGAACTGCTGTTTCTTCGCCGCCCGGTCGACCTGGGCCAGCATCGCCTGCTCGCTGGACTCCACCAGTTTCCACTGGCCAAGGTTGAATTCATTCTTGTCGATGATTGCCTTCAGCGACAGGTTGGCCGGTGCGCCGGAGCCGATCCCGTACAGCTTCTTGTCGAACTGGTCGGCATGCTTCTGCAGGTCGGCAAAATCCTTTACCCCGGCATTCCACACGTAATCGGGCACCGCCAGGGTGAACTCGGTTCCCTCCAGGTTGCGCGACAGCTGCTGCACATCGCCGTTGGCGATGAACTTGTCATGGAAGCCTTGATGCGCGGGCATCCAGTTGCCGAGGAAGGCGTCGACACGGCCGTCCTTGAGGCCGCCGTAGATGATCGGCACGGCCAGGCTGTCGATTTTCACCTGGTAGCCCAGGCTTTCCAGTAACAGCCGCGCCACGGCATTGGTTGTGGCGATATCGCTCCAGCCGGGGTCGGCCATTTTTACGGTACTGCATTGCGCGTCGCTGTCGGCGGCGTGGGCCGTGGCGACGCCCAGGGCCAGGGCGAACACGGCGGCGGAGAACTTGTGCATGGCGGCCTCTCTTTTCAATCCAGGGGTGCGGGCTGTGGATAACGTGCCTTGCGCTCGAGGTCGTCGAGATCGATGTGGTTGCGCATGTACTGTTGGCTGGCGTCCACCAGCGGTTGGTGGTCCCAGCTTTTCAGCGTGCCGATAGCCAGCGCCTCGGCCACCAGGCGGCGGCGCCGCTGGCTGGCGAGTACCTGCTGGCGCAGGCTGGGGATATCCCAACGCTGTCGTGCTTCATCGGCAAATGCCTGCAGCAGCGCCTGGTGGTCCGGGCTGCCGGCGAGGTTCTCCCGCTCGTGCGGGTCGCGGCTCAGGTCATAGAGTAGACATGGGTCTTCTTCGCTGTACACGAACTTGTAAGGCCCGCGGCGGATCATCATCAGCGGGCCGACGGTGCCTTCGGCCATGTATTCGCCGATCACTTCATCGTGGCCGCCCTGCCCTTGCAGGTGGCCAAGCAGTGAGCGGCCGTCCAGGTGCAGGTTGTTATCCACAATGCCGCCAGCCAGTTCTACCAAGGTTGGCAGCAGGTCGCAGGTCGATACCGAGGCACTGACCCGAGCTGCCGCAAAGTGCTTGGGCGCATGGATCAGCAGCGGTACCCGCGCCGACATCTCGAACCAGTGCATCTTGTACCAGAGGCCACGCTCGCCAAGCATGTCGCCGTGGTCGCCTGAGAACACGATCAGGGTATCGTCGGCCAGGTTGCACTCATCCAGGGTTTGCAGCAGCTGACCGATGTTGTCGTCAATGTAACTGCAGGCGCCGAAGTAGGCGCGGCGGGCATCGCGGATCTTGTCCACAGGCAGCGGCTTGTTCCACAGGTCGTAGACTTTCAGCAGGCGCTGCGAATGCGGGTCGAGCTCTGTCTGGCTCAACTCTGCACGGGGCATGGGGATATCCACACCCTCGTACCGGTCCCAGTAGCGTTTGGGAATGGTGTACGGATCGTGCGGGTGAGTCATCGAAACGGTCAGGCAGAACGGCCGACCGTCGTTTTCGCGCACATGGTCGTACAGGTACTGGCGTGCCTTGAACACCACCTCCTCGTCGAAATCCAGCTGGTTGGTACGCACGCACGGGCCGGCCTGCAGCACCGAGGACATATTGTGGTACCAGCTTGGGCGCACATCCGGTTCGTCCCAGTTCACTGCCCAGCCATAGTCGGCCGGGTAGATGTCGCTGGTCAGGCGCTCTTCGTAGCCATGCAGCTGGTCCGGGCCGCAAAAGTGCATCTTGCCTGACAGCGCAGTGCGGTAGCCCAGACGGCGCAGGTAGTGCGCATAGGTCGGTATATCGGCGGGGAAATCGGCGGCATTGTCGTAGGCGCCGATGCGGCTGGGCAGCTGGCCGCTGACCAGGGTGAAGCGTGACGGCGCGCACAGCGGGCTGTTGCAGTAGGCTGAATCGAACACCACCGCCTGCTCGGCCAGGCGGCTCAGGTGCGGCATCTGGACGGGCGAAGGGGCGTAGATGGGCATCAAGGGTGCGGCCATCTGGTCGGCCATGATGAACAGGATATTCGGGCGCGTCATGGTGGCTTCCATCGTTGAGGGTTATGCGATTTGCTTGCCTTCCAAGATGCGACTGCGGATAACATGGGTAAAGCCCATGCCGGGCAATAACTGGGATTAGCTGAGCTTATGTTTGAGCACCTTGCCGAGCTGTCGCTGGATACCTTGCGTGTGTTCGAAGCCGCGGCCCGCCTGCGGGGGTTTACAGCTGCGGCGCTGGAGCTGGGCACCACGCAACCGGCAGTAAGCCAGCAGGTGAAACGCCTGGAAGCCCAGCTGGGCACGCGCCTATTCGACCGTATTTATCGGGGCATCGAGCTCACCGAGGCCGGCCAGCTGTTGTTTGAACAGGTACACCAGGGCCTGCAAGCCATGGATGACGGCATTTCCCAAGCCAGCGGGCGCGGTCAGCGCGAAGTGCTGCAGGTGGCCACCGACTTTGCCTTTGCCGCGTTCTGGCTGATGCCAAGGCTGCAACGCTTTCACGAGGCTTATCCACAGGTGGATGTGAGCCTGGTGACCGGTGAACGCAGCCAGGGGATGTTGCGCCCGGACGTGGATGTGGCGGTGCTGTTTGGTGATGGGCGCTTCCATCAGGGTGAAAGCCGCTGGCTGTTCGATGAGGAAGTGTTCCCGGTGTGCAGCCCCCGGCTGACCGATGGCAAACCCTTGTCAGCCGTGGGTTTGCAACGATTGCCCTTGCTGCATTTGAAGGGCGAGCAGGCCAGCCGCTGGTTTGACTGGGCCGGCGTTTTTCGCGGGTTTGGCGTGGCCAGCCCACCGCCTGCGGGGCAGTTGCGGTTCGATAACTATACGTTGCTGATTCAGGCAGCGATTGCCGGGCAAGGGGTGGCGATCGGTTGGGGGCACCTGGTGGATGGGTTGGTGGAGCAAGGGTTGCTGTGCCGGCCGCTGCAGGGGAGTTTGCGCTCGCAGCGCGGTTATTACGCGGTGCTGCCGCCGCGCAAGCGGCGTGGGGCGCTGATCGAGCGGTTTGTGGGGTGGCTGGAGGATGAGCGCAGCCTTTGAGATTTTGGGGCTGCGCAGCAGCCCCGACGATCTAGACCACAAAGTTCAGATGCTCGCCCCGGTGCAGGTCCAGTTCCAGCATATCCGCCATCCCCGCCGCCACGCGTGCCCACCCCTCATCGGGCAACGCCTGCGGCATATTGATCAAGGTCCAGTGCAAAGCACTGCGCTGCAACCCATCAACCACCTGGTCCACATATGCCCGCTCTACCTCACTGTACTTGGCCGGCTCATCCAGCACAGCGAAATCGCCCACCAGCAACAGCCGGCGTATAGTCGTACGCTCAAGCCCCGCCACCAGCGCCTCGCTCAGGCGTGCTTGCCCCGGCAAGTCACCTGGCGCCAGCGCCGACAACAGGGCAATTACCGCCGAGCCGCCTGCCGCGCCCTGCTCTGCCTGGTCGGCATCGTCCAGCCCGCCTATCTTGAAGTGCAGGCCCGGGCGTGCGGTATGGCGGTTGAGGTCATCGACCACGGCGGTGACTTCGTGCTGGCGCGACAGCAGCTCGGCCATCATGGCTTTGCCCAGGCTGCTTTCAGGCCCGAACAGGACCAGTTTGAATACTGGGGTTTCGGCGTTTTTCACTGCATCACTTCCTTTGCAGGTGGTGATGGTTGGACCGCAATCAGGAGTTATCGTGCAGAGGATCAAGGGTTACCACGCCCACGTTTATTACGACGCAGCGACCATGGAGCAGGCGCGGGAGCTGTGCGAGGAGGCGACGCGGCTGTTTCCCGTGACCATGGGGCGCATGCATCAAAAGCCGGTGGGGCCGCATCCGGACTGGAGCTGCCAGCTGGCGTTCGGGCCTGAAGTGGTGGGGGTGGTTTTGCCTTGGTTGGCGCTGTACCGCAAGGGTTTGGTGGTATTCATGCACCCCGAAACCGGGGATGAACTGGCGGACCACCGGGATCATGCGATCTGGATGGGGGCCGTGCGGCCATTGAAGCTGTCGATATTTGGTGGGTAGATGTGTATTGCCTGTGCCGGCCTCTTCGCGGCACAAGGCCGCTCCTACAAGGCGATCGCAATACCCTGTA
>NZ_JBNRIK010000002.1:25446-25580 GCF_053557975.1 Pseudomonas sp. XP2 | reverse complement strand
GCGATCTGGATGGGGGCCGTGCGGCCATTGAAGCTGTCGATATTTGGTGGGTAGATGTGTATTGCCTGTGCCGGCCCCTTCGCGGCACAAGGCCGCTCCTACAAGGCTATCGCAATCCCCTGTAGGAGCGGCCT
>NZ_JBNRIK010000002.1:0-25436 GCF_053557975.1 Pseudomonas sp. XP2 | reverse complement strand
CATGCGATCTGGATGGGGGCCGTGCGGCCATTGAAGCTGTCGATATTTGGTGGGTAGATGTGTATTGCCTGTGCCGCGAACGAGGGCGGAGCCCTCGCGATCAATTGCGAGCTGAGCGCACGCCTTCAGCCAGTGCCGAGCACAGGCTCAATACATCAGTCACCGCCTGATCGGCACTTTTGGCCTGGGCAATCTTGTCGACCAGCGCCGAGCCCACCACTACACCATCCGCCAGACGGGCGATGTTCGCAGCTTGCTCCGGGGTACGAATGCCGAAACCCACGCTGATTGGCAGATCGGTATGCCGGCGCAGGCGGGCAATGGCCTCGGTCACGTGCTCGGTGGTCGCTGAGCCGGCACCGGTCACACCGGCCACCGACACGTAATAGACGAACCCGGAGCTGCGCTCCAGCACGCGCGGCAGGCGCGCATCGTCGGTGGTCGGGGTGGTCAGGCGAATGAAGTCGATGCCTGCAGCCTGGGCCGGGGTGGCCAGTTCGGCGTCGTGCTCTGGCGGCAGGTCGACGATGATCAGGCCATCGACGCCCGCTTCCTTGGCTTCTGCCACGAACGTGTCCACACCAAAGCGGTGGATCGGGTTGTAGTAGCCCATCAGCACGATTGGCGTGGTGTGGTTATCCACACGGAACTCGCGCACCATCTGCAGGGTTTTGGCCAAGGTCTGGCCAGCTTCCAGCGCGCGCAAGGTGGCCAGCTGGATGGCCACGCCGTCGGCCATCGGGTCGGTGAACGGCATGCCCAGCTCGATCACATCGGCGCCGGCTGCTGGCAGGCCCTTGAGGATCTGCAGCGAGGCGTCGTAGCCCGGGTCACCTGCGGTGACGAAGGTGACCAGTGCCGAACGGCCTTCGGCCTTAAGTTCGGCGAAGCGTTGTTCAAGACGGCTCATGCCTGTTTCTCCTGGGCGGCCATGTGGCTCATGACGGTTTGCATGTCTTTGTCGCCGCGGCCCGACAGGCACACCACCATCAGGTGGTCCTTGGGCAGCTTCGGCGCGCGCTTGATGGCTTCGGCCAAGGCGTGGGAGCTTTCCAGAGCTGGAATGATGCCTTCCAGGCGGCAGCTGGCGTGGAACGCATCCAGCGCTTCGTCATCGGTAATGCTGACGTATTCGACACGTTTCACTTCGTGCAGGTAGGCGTGTTCAGGGCCGATGCCCGGGTAGTCCAGGCCTGCAGAAATCGAGTGGGCGTCAGTGATCTGGCCGTCCGAGTCTTGCAGCAGGTAGGTGCGGTTGCCGTGCAGTACACCCGGCACGCCGCCGTTCAGGCTGGCGGCGTGCTTGTCGGTGTGCACGCCGTGGCCACCGGCTTCGACGCCGATGATCTGTACGCTTGGTTCTTCGAGGAACTCATGGAACAGGCCCATGGCGTTGGAACCACCACCCACGCAGGCAACCAGGCTGTCTGGCAGGCGGCCTTCCTTCTCTTGCAGCTGGGCGCGGGTTTCTTTGCCGATGATCGACTGGAAGTCGCGGACCATGGCCGGGTACGGGTGAGGGCCAGCGACAGTGCCGATCAGGTAGAAGGTGTCTTCGACGTTGGTGACCCAGTCGCGCAGGGCTTCGTTCATGGCGTCTTTCAGGGTGCCGGTACCGGCCGTGACCGGGACGATTTCGGCGCCCAGCAGTTTCATGCGGAACACGTTGGCCTGCTGGCGCTCGATGTCGGTAGCGCCCATGTAGATCACGCACGGCAGGCCGAAGCGGGCAGCGACGGTGGCGGTGGCCACGCCGTGCATGCCGGCGCCGGTTTCGGCGATCAGGCGCTTTTTGCCCATGCGCTTGGCCAGCAGCACCTGGCCGATGCAGTTGTTCACCTTGTGCGCGCCGGTGTGGTTGAGCTCTTCACGCTTGAAGAAGATCTTTGCACCGCCACAGTGCTCGGTCAGGCGCTCGGCGAAGTACAGCGGGTTGGGGCGGCCGATGTAGTCACGCTGGAAGTAGGCCAGCTCTTCGAGAAACTTGGGGTCTGCCTTGGCCGCTTCATATTCGCGGGCCAGGTCCAGCACCAGTGGCATCAGGGTTTCGGCCACGTAGCGGCCGCCGAACGAGCCGAACAGGCCATTGGCGTCGGGGCCGGGGCGGTATTGGGACTGGGTCATGGGGCGCTCCAGGGCGTAATGAATGAGTGATGGGCTTTACTGTAACCACGGCACGTCCGGCTGAAAACCGATAAGATTGCGCAAACTTGTCAGAAAAACTCACAGGTAAAATGGCCCACGATCTCCCTCCCCTGAATGCTCTGCGCGCCTTCGAGGCTACCGCCAGGCTTAACAGCGTCAGCCAGGCGGCTGAAGCGCTGCATGTTACCCATGGCGCTGTCAGTCGGCAGATCAAGGTGCTGGAGGAGCACCTGGGGGTGGCGCTTTTCGTCAAGGCCGGGCGTGGCATCAAACTCACAGATGCCGGTGTGCGTCTGCGCGATGCCAGCGGTGAGGCCTTCGACCGGTTGCGCAGCGTGTGTACAGAACTCAGCCGCGATGTCAGCGAGGCGCCATTTGTGCTGGGCTGCTCGGGGAGCCTGCTGGCGCGTTGGTTTATCCCAAGGCTTGGTCGCCTGAAGGCGGATTTGCCTGAGCTGCGCCTGCACTTGTCCGCAGGGGAAGGTGACCTCGACCCACGTCGTCCAGGGCTCGATGCATTGCTGGTGTACGCTGAACCCCCGTGGCCGGCGGACATGCAGGTGCATGTGCTGGCTGAGGAGCGTATCGGGCCGGTACTTAGCCCGCATTTTGCCGGCTTCGATCGCTTGCGAGATGCGCCCGCCAAAGCCCTGCTGGACGAGGCCCTGTTGCATACCACCTCGCGGCCACAAGCATGGCCGACATGGGCAGGGCAACAGGGATTGGACCCGGCCGGGTTGCAGTATGGCCAGGCATTCGAGCATTTGTACTATTTGCTGGAGGCTGCGGTTGCTGGCCTTGGGGTGGCCATCGCGCCACAACCACTGGTGGCTGATGACTTGCGGGCCGGGCGCCTCAGCGCGCCATGGGGCTTTTCCCCTACCCGGGCAGCGCTGGCCTTGTGGGTGCCCCGGCGCGCCGCAGATGGGCGCGCCGAGCAGTTGGCGCAGTGGCTGCGCCGCGAATTGGAACGGCAGGCGGCTTAGTTGCGACGGGTCAGCAGGTAGGCCGCCAGCAGACCCAGGGCGCCAATCGCCACGCCCGCTGTGGTAACCGGGTGCTCCTGTGCGTACTCACGGGTGGCGATCCCGGTCTGGCGAGTGCGGGTCTTTACCTCCTCATAGGCATCGCTGAGCAAGCTACGCGAATGTTTCAGCGCGCTTTCGGCATTGCTGCGGATTGCCTTCACCGACTTCTGGGACTCTTCCGATGCGTCATGCTTGAGGTTTTCCAGGCTTTTCAGAAGGCTCTCGATCTCTGCTTCCATGCTTTCCAGGGATGATTTACGCAGCGAGTTGCGGTGCATGTTGACTCTCCTTTGCAGTATGGGCTGTAAGGTTGCGACCCTTGGCTTGCGCGAAAGTGCGATCGAACTTTCACCTTGGCGGACGGCTCGCAGGTAAACCGGGCCTACGCTGCTAGGCTGAATTTCACCGTTACCAAGGAGCGTGAACATGACTGACCATCACACGTACAAGAAGATCGAGCTGGTGGGCTCCTCGCCAACCAGTATCGAAGACGCAATCAACAATGCCCTGGCTGAAGCCGGCAAGAGCATCAAGCACCTGGAATGGTTCGAAGTGGTGGATACCCGTGGGCATATCCGCGACAACAAGGCGGCGCACTTCCAGGTCACGTTGAAGGTGGGCTTCCGTATCGCCAATAGCTGAAACATTGCGGGACTGGATGATCCCGGCTTGATGGGGTATTTAGAAGAGAGGCGCCTTGGCGGCGCCTTTTCTGATTTCATCTGCACAAGGAAAGCGATCGATGAATAAACTGATTCTGGCGCTTGGCCTGATGACACTGGCCGGTGGTGCGCTGGCGGCGGGCAAGCCGTGCGAGGAACTGAAGGCGGAGATTGCCGCCAAGCTCGATGCCAAAGGGGTTACTGGCTACAAGCTGGAGATCGTCAACAAGGGCGAGCCGGCCGGCAAGGTGATTGGCAGCTGCGAGGCGGGTACCAAAGAGATTGTGTACCGTCGCGGTTGATGCGTTTGCTTTTTCGCGGGCTCGCCCGCTCCCCCAGGTAATACACAGGGTCAGGCACCCGTGCAGGCCTGTGGGAGCGGGCGAGCCCGCGAAGAAGGTCAGGCGGTCTTGAGGGCCTGCGCCAACAGCTCATAGGACCGGATCCGGTCCGCATGCTCATACAGGTCACAGGTAAAGATCAGCTCGTCCGCCCCGGTCTGCTCCAGCAGCACCTCCACCTTGGCCCTTACCTTCTGCGGGCTGCCGATCATCGCCAGGCCGAGGAAACTGCCAACCGTATCCCGCTCATGGGGCAACCACAGCCCATCCATGCTTTCTACAGGCGGCTTCTGCATCAGGCTCTGGCCGCGAATCAGCGCCAGGATGCGCTGGTACACCGAGGTGGCCAGGTATTCGGCCCTTTCGTCGGTTTCTGCCACCACCATGGGGATGCCCAGCATCACATACGGCTTGTCCAGTGTGGTCGATGGCTTGAAATGATTGCGGTACACGCGAATGGCCTCGTGCATGTAGCGCGGCGCAAAGTGCGAAGCGAAGGCATAGGGCATGCCCCGCATGCCTGCCAGCTGGGCGCTGAACAGGCTGGAACCCAGCAGCCACATTGGCACGTCAGTGTCGTGCCCCGGCACGGCGATCACTTTTTGATCGTCGGTACGTGGGCCGAGGTAGCGCGACAGCTCCTCGACATCGTCCGGGAAGTCGTCCGGGCCGCCAGCACGGTCGCGGCGCAAAGCATAAGCCGTCATCTGGTCTGAACCCGGCGCACGGCCCAGGCCCAGGTCGATACGCCCCGGGTACAAGCTGGCCAGGGTGCCGAATTGCTCGGCGATCACCAGCGGTGCGTGGTTGGGCAGCATCACCCCGCCAGAGCCCACGCGAATGGTCGAAGTACCCCCGGCCAGGTAGCCGATCAGCACCGAAGTCGCTGAACTGGCGATGCCGTCCATGTTGTGGTGCTCGGCCACCCAGAAGCGGTTGTAGCCAAAACGCTCGACGTGTTGCGCCAGGTCCAGCGAGTTGCGCAGCGATTGCGCCGGGCCTGCATCGGCGCGCACGGGCACCAGGTCGAGGGTGGATATTTTCAGGTCACGCAGCTGCGTCATGGGAGCCTCCGCAAAGGTGGTTGGCCAGAGGCCTTTGTAACTCTGTATGGGCATATTCGGGGGATTCAATGTTTGCTGTGCGATTGGTCTGAACTTGCCGTAAGCCGCTGGCCTCTGAATCCATAACCACATAACCGAATGACCAGGAGGCAGTATGAAAAAGACAGCATCGGCGATCTGGCAAGGTGGCTTGAAAGATGGCAAGGGCCTGCTTTCTACCGAAAGCGGGGCGCTCAAGCAGAACCCGTATGGCTTCAACACCCGTTTCGAGGGTACACCTGGAACCAACCCGGAGGAGCTGATTGGCGCGGCGCATGCCGGCTGTTTCTCGATGGCGTTGTCGATGATGCTTGGGGAAGCAGGGCTGACAGCGGACCGGATCGACACCGCTGCCGAGGTGACACTCGACAAGCAGCCTGACGGTTTTGCCATTACGGCCGTGCATCTGGTGCTCAGGGCCAAGGTGCCTGGGGCCAGCGAGGCGCAGTTCCTGGACATTGCCAAAAAGGCCAAGGAAGGGTGCCCGGTGTCCAAGGTGCTGAACGCCAAAATCAGCCTGGATGCGGCGCTCGTGGGCTGAAGCGGCGCAACGGCAGCGGTTTGCTGTAGTCTAAACAGCGTCGGCAGCACGCTGCCTTTTCAGGAGCCGTTCCATGATTCGCGTAGCAATCGCCGTGTTGGCTTCCCTGGTCGCCACATCCACGTTGGCGGCAGTCAAGCCGTGCGAGGAGCTCAAGGCCGAGATCGAGGCCAAGATCCAGGCTCAGGGTGTGCCGTCCTACACCCTGGAGATCGTGCCCAACAGTGAGGTCAAGGACCAGAACATGGTCGTCGGTACTTGCGATGGCGGCACGAAGAAGATCATTTACCAGAAGAATGATCAGTAGATTCGGGATTGTGGGGCTGCAAAGCAGCCCCGACTCACGGAATGCAGAACACGTTGCTAGGCTCGTTCACCAGTACCTTGCGGCTCGCGTCATACAGCAGCACCTGCGGTTCCATCACCGGCGCCCGCGCTTCCAGGCGGTAACGCTCGCCGGCCTTGAAGTCGTCAAAGCGCACGGTCAGGTAGCAGGTTCGGTCCCTGGGTTCAGACATGATGCCGCCTGAATAGATTTCGTAATCAAAGCGCACCACCAGTTCGTGCTTGCCCGGCGTTACCTGGAAGTAACGGCCGTCCTCCAGGCGCTTGCCATCGAGGCGGTCGGCCATGATCACCCGGCCAGGGGTCATGGTGTACAGATCGACCCAGGCCTGTTTGGGGTCGACGGGTGGCAAGGGGCTGGCGCAAGCCCCCAGTGCACTGAGGGCGATCAGCATCATGGGCTGGCGCATGGCAAAACTCCCACTTGCGATTTACACGTTACAAGCATAGCGCCGTTTGTACGGTTCAGGTGCGTTGGCAGCCTGCCGGCAAGCCTTGGCCGACCATTTTTTGCTGGTCGTCGTAGAGCTTGATCCAGGGACGGAAGCCGATACTGCCAGCGTGCAACTGATAGCGCTGGCCGGCGCCGAAGTCCTTGAAGGTGAGTTTGACCTGGCAATCGCGCCACAACGGCTCTTCGACCGGGCCGATATTGCTGGGAGTGACCGGGAACTGATAGCGCACGGTCAGCTCGTGGCTGCCGGGCTGTACTTCGAAATAGCGGCTGTCGGCCCAGTCACGTTCATCGACCTGCACGGCGTCCAGCGAAGTGTTGTCGTAGGGGGTGAGGTCGATCCAGGCCTGGTTCGGGTCCGGGGCTGGCAACGTGGAACAGGCGGATATCAGCAACAGTGAACCGGCGACCAGCAATGCACGCATGGCGAAACTCCCCCTTGGCGAGATAGTCTTGGAGCGAATTGGCCTTGAGCGAGTCATACAGCCCGGATGCTTCGACTTTTTTTTATGCAGCGCTCAGGCCCTGGGGCACTCGACCGCGTTTTCACCCGTTTGGTTCCCCTGCTGGGGGCGATCCTGCTAAACGGTTGCAGCAGCGTCGTCTACTATGGGCAGCTGGCCGAGGGGCAGTTTCAGTTGCTGCGTGCGCGTCAGCCTGTTGCGCAGGTGGTGGCCGACCCGGCCACGTCACCGCAATTACGCTCGCGTCTTGCGCACGCTGAACAGGCGCGGGTTTTCGCCAGCGAGCAGTTGAAACTGCCGGATAACCGTAGCTATCGGGTGTATGCCGACATAGCCCGGCCTTATGTGGTGTGGAATGTGTTCGCCACGCCCGAACTGTCGCTGCAGCCGGTGACGCACTGTTTCCCGATTGCCGGGTGCGTGGCTTATCGCGGTTACTACCAGCAAGGTGCAGCACGCGGGGCGGCGGCGTTGATGCGCCAAGACGGCCTGGATGTGTATGTCGGTGGCGTGGAGGCTTATTCGACCCTGGGCTGGTTCGACGACCCGATCTTGTCATCGATGGTGGGTTGGGGTGATGAACGCCTGGCGACGTTAATTTTTCATGAGCTGGCCCACCAGCGCTTTTATGTGCAGGACGATACCGAGTTCAACGAATCGTTTGCCTCGTTCGTAGAGCAGGAAGGCACACGCCAATGGCGTGCGGCGCGAGGGCTGGCTGCCATTGGCGAAAACCAGGGGCGCCAGCGTGACCAGTTCATCCGCCTGGTGCTGGCCAGCCGCGAGCGGTTGCAGGCGATTTATGCCGGGCCGCTGGACGATGCACACAAGCGGCTGGCCAAGCAGGCCGAGTTTGAGCGTTTGAGGCGTGAGTACCGGCAGGTGCGTGATGGCCAGTGGGGCGGCGACAAGCGCTATGACGCCTGGATGTATGGGCCGATGAGTAATGCCAAGTTGTTGCCGTTCGGGCTGTATGACCAGTGGGTGCCGGCGTTTGCGGCGGTGTTTCGTGAGGTGGGTGGGGACTGGCTTCGGTTTTACCAGCGGGTCGAGCAGTTGGGGCGGTTGCCGATTGAAGAAAGGAAAGCGGCGCTGCAGCGTCTGGTGGTTAGCCTGTGAGATTTTGGGGCCGCAACGCGGCCCCCTAGGGCACTCAAGCCTTGATGAATGCCTGATGCATCTCGGCCAAGGTCGCAAAGTGGTAGGCCGGCTCTTCTGCCATCAGTTCTTCCCGGCTACCAAACCCATACCCCACCGCCACCGCCTGTAAGCCATTGCTGCGCGCACCAATCAGGTCATGTTTGCGGTCGCCGATCATCAGGGTCTGCGCCGGGTCCAGTCCTTCTTCATCCAGCAGATGGCGAATCAGCTCGACCTTGTTGGTACGCGTGCCGTCCAGTTCACTGCCGTAGATCACCTTGAAGTGTTGGTCGAAAGCGAAATGCCGGGCGATTTCGCGGGCGAATTCCCACGGTTTGGACGTGGCGATATACAGCGTGCGGCCCTGCCCGTTAAGGGCTTCAAGCAACTCAGGCACACCTTGGAACACCAGGTTCTCGTAAAGGCCGGTGACGCGGAAACGCTCCCGGTAGAAGTTCACCGCGTCCCAAGCCTTTGCTTCATCGAAGCTGTAGAACTGCATGAAGGCCTGCAGCAGGGGTGGGCCGATGAAGTGCTCGAGGCGGGTCAGGTCCGGCTCGTCGATGCCCAGCTTGGCCAGGGCATACTGGATCGAGCGGGTGATGCCCAGGCGTGGGTCGGTCAGGGTGCCGTCGAGGTCGAAGAGGATGTTTTGCTGTTGCATGTTCGTCTCGTTAGTCGGGTTTATTCCGGTTGGTCGTAGCCTTCGGCCAGGTGCTGGTCCTTGAGCTTCACGTAGTTGCCGGCGCTGTAGGAGAAGAACGCGCGCTCTTTGTCGTTGAGCAACCTGGCCTGTTTCACCGGGCTGCCCATGTACAGGTAACCACTGACCAGGCGTTTGCCCGGTGGTACCAGGCTGCCTGCACCGATGATCACTTCGTCTTCAACGATGGCGCCATCCATGATGGTGCTGCCCATGCCGACCAGGATGCGGTTGCCCAGGGTGCAGCCATGCAGCATCACCTTATGGCCAATGGTTACCTCGTCACCGATGATCAGCGGGAAGCCGTCCGGGTTGAACGGGCCGGCGTGGGTGATGTGCAGCACGCTGGCGTCCTGCACGCTGGTGCGCGCACCGATGCGGATGCGGTGCATGTCGCCGCGCACCACGGTCATGGGCCAGATCGAGCTGTCTTCACCAATCTCCACGTCGCCCAGCACCACCGCCGAACGGTCGACGAAGGCACGGAGTCCCACTTTCGGAGTGTGTTGCTGGAAGCTTCGGATGGCCATGATAGCGTCTCTCATCTGTGCCGATAGGCAGGCTGCCTGCTGCGGTCGGCGTCGATTGTAATTAAGATGGGGCAGTGTTTCTTCTGCCAAGGTATCCAAACCGTGACTGCGAACAACCCGCTTTTGCAATCCCACGATCTGCCGCCCTTCTCGCAAATCCGTGCCGAACACGTGTTGCCGGCGATCGAAGCGATCCTGGCCGACAACCGTAAAGCCATTGCCGAGATCCTCGAAAAGCAGGGCAAGGCCCCTACCTGGGCTGGCCTGGTGCTGGCGATAGACGAACTGAACGACCGCCTGGGCGCTGCCTGGAGCCCGGTCAGCCACCTCAACGCAGTGTGCAATAGCGCAGAGCTGCGCGAGGCTTACGAGTCGTGCCTGCCAGCGCTGAGCGCCTACTCTACCGAACTGGGCCAGAACCGTGCGCTGTTCGACGCCTACCAGGCGTTGATCAACAGCCCTGAAACCGCCGGTTTCGACGTGGCGCAAAAAACTATCCTCGAGCATGCGCTGCGTGACTTCCGCCTGTCGGGTATCGACCTGCCGGCGGACAAGCAGCAGCGCTATGCCGAAGTGCAAAGCAAGCTCAGCGAGCTGGGCAGCCGCTTCTCCAACCAGCTGCTCGACGCTACCCAGGCCTGGACCAAGCACGTTACCGACGAAGCCGCGCTGGCCGGCCTGACCGACTCGGCCAAGGCGCAGATGGCCGCTGCGGCCCAGGCCAAGGGCCTTGAAGGCTGGCTGATTACCCTGGAATTCCCCAGCTACTACGCCGTGATGACCTACGCCAGCGACCGCGCCCTGCGCGAAGAGGTGTACGCCGCCTACTGCACCCGCGCCTCGGACCAGGGCCCGAATGCCGGCCAGTTCGACAACGGCCCGGTCATGCAGCAAATCCTTGACCTGCGCCAGGAGCTGGCCGAACTGCTGGGCTACAAGAACTACGCCGAGCTGAGCCTGGCCACCAAAATGGCTGAGTCCAGCGACCAGGTGCTGAGCTTCCTGCGTGACCTGGCCAAGCGTTCCAAGCCTTTTGCAGCCCAGGACCTGGAGCAGCTTAAGGCCTACGCCGCTGAGCAAGGCTGCCCTGAACTGGCCAGCTGGGACGCCGGCTACTTTGGCGAGAAGCTGCGCGAGCAGCGCTACAGCGTGTCGCAGGAAGCCCTGCGTGCCTATTTCCCGATCGATAAGGTGCTGGGTGGCCTGTTCAGCATTGTGCAGCGCCTGTACGGCATCGAAATCGCCGAACTCAAGGGCTTCGACAGCTGGCACCCGGACGTACGCCTGTTCGAGATCAAGGAAAACGGCCAGCATGTCGGCCGCTTCTTCTTCGACCTTTACGCCCGCGCCAACAAGCGCGGCGGGGCCTGGATGGATGGCGCCCGCGACCGTCGTCGTACTGCCGGTGGCGAACTGCAGAGCCCGGTGGCCAACCTGGTGTGCAACTTCACTCCGGCCGCACCCGGCAAGCCGGCACTGCTGACCCATGATGAAGTCACCACCCTGTTCCACGAATTCGGCCACGGCCTGCACCACCTGCTGACCCGCATCGAGCATGCCGGTGTTTCGGGTATCAACGGCGTGGCCTGGGACGCGGTCGAGCTGCCGAGCCAGTTCATGGAAAACTGGTGCTGGGAGCCAGAAGGCCTGGCACTGATCTCCGGCCATTACGAAACCGGCGCGGCCTTGCCTCAGGACCTGCTGGACAAAATGCTGGCGGCGAAGAACTTCCAGTCGGGCATGATGATGGTGCGCCAGCTTGAATTCTCGCTGTTCGACTTCGAGCTACACGCCAGCCATGGCGACGGCCGCAGCGTGCTGCAGGTGCTCGAAGGCGTGCGCGACGAGGTGTCGGTCATGCGCCCACCGGCGTACAACCGCTTCCCCAATAGCTTCGCGCACATCTTTGCTGGCGGTTATGCGGCGGGCTACTACAGCTACAAGTGGGCTGAAGTGCTGTCGGCTGACGCCTTCTCGCGCTTCGAGGAAGAAGGTGTGCTGAATGCCGAGACCGGCCGCGCCTTCCGCGAGGCTATCCTGGCCCGTGGCGGTTCGCGCGAGCCGATGGTGCTGTTTGTCGACTTCCGTGGCCGTGAGCCTTCCATTGATGCGCTGCTGCGGCACAGCGGCCTTACCGAAGGCGCTGCGGCGTGAGCGAGGTAGCTGTGAACAAGACCAAGAAGCGCTTCATTGCCGGGGCGGTATGCCCCGCATGCAGCGAGCCTGACAAGCTGATGATGTGGAGCGAAGACGACGTACCGCACCGCGAGTGCGTCGCCTGCGGGTTCACCGACACCCTCAACGAGCAGGGCTTGTCGGTGCCCAAGGAGCTCGGTACCCGGGTTAACCACCTGGCACCCAAGGCGGCGCCGGCCAAAGTACAGACGGTGCAGTTCTTCCCTAATCCGAAGCTGAAGAAACCGACAGAGTAAGCACTGGCTGTCGGATCAGAGGCGCTGGTGGATTCATGGTAGTCGCGATACTGTATGTAAATACAGTATAGGGGTTAGCCATGAATCCTCCAGCACCATTAAAGGGCCGTGGCACGGCGCACAATCCGCATAACCGCTTTGCCCCCAACCATTCGGTGGTCGAGGACGACGGCTGGTATCAGGAAGTGCCGCAGACCCAAGGCACCGAAGTGCGCAGCGAGACAGCGAAATCGGTCATCACCCGCAATACATCGCCCGACCTGCCCTTTGACCGCTCCATCAACCCTTACCGCGGCTGCGAGCATGGCTGCATCTACTGCTATGCCCGGCCTTCCCATGCCTATTGGGACCTCTCCCCCGGCCTGGACTTCGAAACCAAGCTGATCGCCAAGACCAATGCCGCCGAGATACTCGCGCAGCAGTTGAGCAAACCGGGCTACGTGTGCGCGCCGATCAACCTGGGCTCCAATACCGACCCGTACCAGCCGATCGAGCGGGACCAGTTGCTGACACGGCGCCTGCTCGAAGTGTTGCTGCGTTTTCGTCACCCGGTGACCATCGTGACCAAGGGCTCGCTGGTGTTGCGTGACCTCGACCTGCTGGCCGAAATGGCCCGGCAACGACTGGCGCGAGTGATGATCAGCCTGACGACGCTGGACGACGACCTCAAGCGGGTGTTGGAACCGCGGGCGGCGTCACCCAATGCCCGGTTGAGGGCCATCCGCGTGCTACGCGAGGCGGGTGTGCCAGTGGGGGTGCTGTGTTCGCCGATGATTCCGATGATCAACGACAGTGAGCTGGAGCGCTTGCTGGAGGCTGCCAAGGAAGCTGGCGCACAGAGCGCGGCCTACATGATGCTGCGCCTGCCACTGGAAGTGGCGCCGCTGTTCGAGCAGTGGCTGCAGGACCATTATCCGCAACGGGCGGCCCATGTGTTGAGCCTGATCCGCCAGAGCCGGGGCGGCGAGCTGTATGACAGCCGGTTTGGTGCGCGCATGCGCGGTGAAGGGGTATTTGCCGAGTTGTTGGCTCAGCGCTTTGCCAAAGCCATGAAGCGGCTGGATTTTGAAGGGCGCGAGGCACAGACGCTGGATTGCTCTGCCTTCTGCCCGCCCGGTGGGCAGATGCCCCTATTTTGATCTTTGAACAGATCACGGTTTTTGTGGGAGCGGGCGTGCCCGCGAACACCGGCGCAGCCGGTGCCATATACCGAGTTGCCCTTTTCGCGGGCATGCCCGCTCCCACAGGTACCTTGGAGGTGTCAGGTTCCCAAATGGGGCCTATTGCCAGCCCTCAATACAACTAATCCGAGTTAATAATTGCGCTAATACATATTGGCAGTTGATGTTTTTTTGCTATTATCCAGCTCCCGCCTTTTACATCTGGAACACCCGTTCTAGAGCCTCCGAATTAAGTTTCAGTTAAGTTTTCCCCGCTAGCGTAGGCAATCAGTCCACACCGACTGTGATCTATGGCCCGTGCGTGTCATCTAAAACCCTGCATAGCCATAATCTTTCCCCGGTAAAATGGATTTACCACCACACCGTCAAGAGGATGAATCATGCCCGTCAAGGACCCATCCAAGGTCGTTCCGGATGTACCCGCCGAGGGCGCCGATGCCGCCCTGAAGCACATCGTCGACGGCTTCCTGCGCTTTCACCATGACGTCTTCCCCGAGCAGCAAGAGCTGTTCAAGAAGCTCGCCACTGCGCAAACGCCGCGTGCCATGTTCATCACCTGCGCCGACTCGCGCATCGTCCCCGAGTTGATCACCCAGAGCTCGCCCGGCGACCTGTTCGTAACCCGTAACGTGGGTAACGTGGTACCGCCCTACGGCCAGATGAACGGCGGCGTTTCCAGCGCCATCGAATACGCCGTGCTTGCGCTGAAAGTGCACCACATCATCGTCTGTGGCCACTCCGACTGTGGCGCCATGCGTGCGGTACTGAACCCGCAATCGCTGACCAAGATGCCGACTGTTTCTGCCTGGCTGCGCCATGCCGAAGTGGCACGTACCGTGGTCGAGAACAACTGCTCGTGCGGTACCGAACACGAAACCATGCAGGTGCTGACCAAGGAAAACGTGATCGCCCAGTTGCATCACCTGCGCACCCACCCTTCGGTTGCTTCGCGCCTTGCAGCCGGTGAGCTGTTCATTCATGGCTGGGTTTACGACATCGAAACCAGCAAGATCGAAGCCTACGACGCCATCAGCGACAGCTTCCTGCCCCTGGCTGCTGGCGAGCCGGTCCCCTGCGCTACTCCGAGAGGCCGCTACTAAGCGACCCATCCACCGCTAGAACCTTGATAGCCGGCTGCACCCTGCTGGGGTGTGGCGCGGCCTTCGGCTGCCTTGAATTCCCTGACTGCCCTGCCGGCAAGCCTGCTGGCGGCCCGCGCTTGCGCGCTAGTCAGGGGCAAACGTGCCCACGGTCAGAGGAATGACCGTGTGACAAAGAAAGGAGAAACACGGTGAACATTACACAGTTGAAAGCGGCCCTGCCGCGTGAGTTGCTGGCGTCGGTGGTGGTCTTTCTGGTGGCCCTGCCATTGTGCATGGGTATCGCGATTGCATCGGGCATGCCGCCGGCCAAGGGCCTGATTACCGGCATTATCGGCGGCGTTGTGGTGGGTTTCCTCGCCGGTTCGCCATTGCAGGTCAGTGGCCCGGCCGCCGGCTTGGCGGTACTGGTGTTCGAGCTGGTGCGCCAGCATGGCGTGGCCATGCTCGGGCCGATCTTGTTGCTGGCGGGGCTGCTGCAGTTGCTGGCTGGGCGCCTGCGTCTGGGTTGCTGGTTTCGCGTCACTGCGCCAGCGGTGGTGTACGGCATGTTGGCGGGCATCGGCGTGCTGATCGTGTTGTCGCAGATACATGTGATGTTCGATACAGCGCCGCAGCCTTCGGGGCTGCAGAACCTGCTGGAATTCCCGTCCACCGTGGCCGCAGCCCTGCCACAGGAACGCTCAGGCTCCGGCTGGATGGCGGGTGCGCTCGGCCTGGGTACCATCGCTATCATGTGGGGCTGGGAGCGCCTGCGGCCCCAGCGGCTGCGCTTCGTCCCTGGGGCCCTGTTGGGTGTTGCAGCCATGACCGTCATCAGTATGTGGCTGGCCTTGCCGGTAAACCGTGTGCAGGTGCCGGCAGACCTGTCCGAGGCCATCGACTGGATCCGCCCGGGTGACCTGATGCAACTGGCCGACCCTACCCTGCTGGTTGCCGCCTTTGCCCTGGCCTTCATCGCCAGCGCCGAAACCTTGCTCTCGGCTGCGGCGGTGGACCGGATGCACAGCGGCCAGCGTTCGGACTTCGACCGTGAGCTGTCGGCCCAAGGTATCGGCAACATGCTCTGTGGCGTGCTCGGAGCGCTGCCGATGACGGGCGTGATCGTGCGCAGTTCGGCCAATGTGCAGGCGGGCGCGCAGACACGGGCATCGGCAATCTTCCACGGGCTGTGGCTGTTGGCCTTCGTGGTGGTGTTGAGCAGCGTACTGCAGCAGATTCCGGTGGCGAGCCTGGCGGGTGTGCTGGTGTTTACCGGGGTGAAGTTGGTTGATTTCAAGGCGTTTCGTGGCCTGGGCCGTTATGGCCGCATGCCGATGTTCACCTATGCGGCGACAGCCCTGGCGATCATCTTCACCGACCTGCTGACCGGCGTGCTGCTGGGCTTTGCCCTGACCCTGCTGAAGCTGGCGTTCAAGGCGGCGCGGCTGAAGATCAACCTGGTGAGCCTGGAGAAGGCCGGGCACATGGAACTGCGCCTCAGTGGCGCGGCGACGTTCCTCAAGGTGCCGGCGCTGACCCAGGTGCTGGATACGGTACCGGCGGGCACTACGCTGCATGTGCCGTTGGGTAACCTGAGCTATATCGATCACTCGTGCCTTGAGTTGCTGGAGGACTGGAGCCGCAGCAATTCGGCCAATGGGTCACGGTTGCTGATAGAGCAGCGGCGCCTGAAGCGGCGGATCGAGGGGCGGTTGCGGACTACGGCGGGGGTTGGGGCCTGAAAACTTCTATCGCCTGAACTGGCCTCTTCGCGGGTGAACCCGCTCCCACAGGTACCGCGCAGACACTCAATGCTGTGCAGTACCTGTGGCAGCGGACGAGCCCGCGAAGAGGCCGTTACTGGAATATCAGGCTGGTTGACCCAGCTCCACACCCAGCTGGCGCGACAGGCAAGGCCAGCGCTTCCACGCCTCGCCGGTTGCCGGGCTGCTCAGCTTCTCGCGGTACGCCTCCACCGACTCCACCGCAAAGCTTTCGTCATTGAGCATTTCGTCAACCGAGTGGTGCACCACTTCATCCAGCTGGTTGGCAAAGCTTTCGCCAATCAACTGGTGGGCAATCAGGTTGGCGACAGTGGTGTCGACCGGGATCAATGGCTGCTGGAAGTGGCGGATGTACAAGTCATTCACCTCTTCCACCAGGCGGTGCGCCAGGTAGGCCTCATCCAGCAAGCAGTCCAGGCCGACATGCCCTTGCATCACGCTGGGCGGCTGCAGGAAGTAGGCTTCGGCAATTTTCAGTACGGGTTTGATCTGCGATTCGATCCCGGCTTCGCGGGCGACCGCGTGGGCGGCCTCCAGCAGTTCCGGAACCTGATCGATGTAGGCGCTGACGAAGCGCGCCAAAGTACCCTGGGCGTCCTGCTCAGGCAGTTGGATCGAGGGATGCAGGTGGGGCAGTTGCAGCTCGAGACGCTCTTTCAATTGGCCGGTCTGGCCTTCATGTTGATGGGCTTGGCTTACCTGCTCGCGTACAGCAGCGATGTTCATGACAACTCCAGGGACATTACGTTTCAAACGGAAGACACTAAATTAGCTCGGTATACAGAATACCTAAGACGTATTTGTTATAAGTCGCGCAAACGTGTGCGCTATCAGGCATATAGCCGTGCGATTATTACGCCATTCCCCATCAAGCACGCGGCTTTCAGGCCATTCAGCCATTTCGTGAAGTTCATTTCACACGCTTCATTGCGTGCCATTGGTCGCTGTCTATACTCCCGTTGAACGTGATTCGTTGATGAGGCCCGACTGCTTTTAGCAGGGGCTCGGTCGTCGAAGCCAGGCAGTCTTGACCGCCGTTCCCTCTTGCCGCAGGCCACGCCTCCGGGACAACAAGAATTAGAAGGGGAACCCGCAATGATGCGACATCCACATGTCTGGATGGGCCTCCTGTTGTGGTCGGTTTTTGGTCAGGCCAATGCCGCCTGGACCGTGAACATGCACCCGGGGGCGACGGAAGTTTCCAACGCCGTCTTCGACCTGCACATGACCATCTTCTGGATCTGCGTGATCATTGGCATCGTGGTGTTTGGCGCGATGTTCTGGTCGATGGTCGTCCACCGCCGCTCCACTGGCCAGCAGGCTGCGCATTTCCACGAGCACACTTGGGTGGAAATCCTCTGGACCGTGGTGCCCTTCCTGATTCTGGTGGTGATGGCCATTCCGGCCACCAAGACCCTGATCGACATCTACGACGCCAGCGAGTCGGACATCGACATCCAGGTCACCGGCTACCAGTGGAAGTGGCACTACAAATACCTGGGTCAGGACGTGGAGTTCTTCAGCAACCTCGCCACCCCTGCCGATCAGATTCACAACAAGGCCCCCAAGGACGAGCATTACCTGCTTGAAGTCGACCAGCCGCTGGTGCTGCCGGTGGGTGCCAAGGTGCGCTTCCTGGTGACCGCCGCGGATGTCATCCACTCCTGGTGGGTGCCGGCTTTTGCGGTCAAGCGTGACGCCATCCCCGGCTTCGTCAATGAAGCCTGGACCCGTATCGAGAAGCCCGGCATCTACCGTGGCCAGTGCACCGAGTTGTGCGGCAAGGACCACGGCTTCATGCCGGTGGTGGTCGAGGTCAAGTCCAAGGCGGACTACGACACCTGGCTGGGCGAGCGCAAGGCTGAAGCCGCCAAGCTCAAGGAGCTGACCAGCAAGGAATGGACCCTGGAAGAGCTGGTGGCGCGTGGCGACAAGGTCTACCACACCACCTGCGTGGCCTGTCACCAGGCCGAAGGCCAGGGCCTGCCGCCGATGTTCCCGGCGCTCAAGGGCTCGAAGATTGCCACCGGGCCGAAGGAAGGCCACCTGAGCATTGTCTTCCACGGCAAGCCCGGCACGGCCATGGCCGCCTTTGGCAAGCAACTGTCGGAAGTCGACATCGCTGCTGTGGTCACCTACGAGCGCAATGCCTGGGGTAACAACAAAGGCGACATGGTCACGCCGAAGGACGTGCTGGCGCTGAAGCAGGCAGAAGCCAAGTGAACCGGGTTACCCGCGGCAACCAATGGGTTGCAGGAGACAGGACATGAGTGCAGTGATCGACGACCAAGCCCACGGCCATGACCATGCGCACGGCCCGGCCAAGGGCCTGATGCGCTGGGTGCTGACCACCAACCATAAAGACATCGGCACGATGTACCTGTGGTTCAGCTTCATCATGTTCCTGCTGGGTGGCTCGTTCGCCATGGTCATCCGGGCCGAACTGTTCCAGCCAGGCTTGCAGATCGTGGAGCCGGCGTTCTTCAACCAGATGACCACCATGCATGGCCTGATCATGGTGTTCGGTGCAGTGATGCCGGCCTTCGTCGGCCTGGCCAACTGGATGATCCCGTTGATGATCGGGGCGCCCGACATGGCCTTGCCGCGGATGAACAACTTCAGCTTCTGGCTGCTGCCGGCGGCGTTCCTGCTGCTGGTTTCGACCCTGTTCAGCCCGGGTGGCGGGCCGAACTTCGGCTGGACCTTCTACGCCCCGCTGTCCACCACCTATGCACCCGCCAGCGTCACCTTCTTCATTTTCGCCATCCACCTGATGGGCATCAGCTCGATCATGGGCGCGATCAACGTGATTGCCACCATCCTCAATCTGCGTGCGCCAGGCATGACCCTGATGAAGATGCCGCTGTTTGTCTGGACCTGGCTGATCACGGCCTTTCTGTTGATTGCGGTGATGCCGGTGCTGGCCGGTGTGGTGACCATGATGCTGATGGACATTCACTTCGGCACCAGTTTCTTCAGCGCGGCCGGTGGCGGTGACCCGGTGCTGTTCCAGCACGTGTTCTGGTTCTTCGGCCACCCCGAGGTGTACATCATGATCCTGCCGGCGTTCGGCGCGGTCAGCTCGATCATCCCGGCGTTCTCGCGCAAGCCGCTGTTCGGCTACACCTCGATGGTGTACGCCACCGGCGCAATTGCCTTTCTGTCGTTCATCGTCTGGGCCCACCACATGTTCGTGGTCGGCATCCCGGTAGTGGGCGAGCTGTTCTTCATGTACGCCACCATGCTGATTGCCGTGCCCACAGGGGTGAAGGTGTTCAACTGGGTCAGCACCATGTGGGAAGGCTCGCTCACCTTCGAGACGCCGATGCTGTTCGCCATCGCCTTCGTCATCCTGTTCACCATCGGCGGTTTCTCCGGGCTGATGCTGGCGATCGCCCCGGCGGACTTCCAGTACCACGACACCTACTTCGTGGTGGCGCACTTCCACTACGTGCTGGTACCCGGGGCGATTTTTGGCATCTTTGCCTCGGCTTACTACTGGCTACCGAAATGGACCGGCCACATGTACGACGAAACCCTCGGCAAGTTGCACTTCTGGCTGTCGTTCATCGGCATGAACATGGCCTTCTTCCCGATGCACTTCGTAGGGCTGGCCGGCATGCCGCGTCGCATCCCCGACTACAACCTGCAGTTCGCCGACTTCAATATGGTGTCGTCGATCGGTGCCTTCATGTTCGGCGCCACGCAAATCTTCTTCCTGTTCATTGTCATCAAGTGCATTCGCGGTGGCGCGCCGGCACCGGCCAAACCCTGGGATGGCGCCGAGGGCCTGGAGTGGTCGATCCCCTCCCCTGCGCCTTACCACACCTTCCAGACCCCACCGGAAGTGAAATAGGAAACCTGTCATGAACGGCCTGTCGCTGAAACGCCTGGTAACGCGCCTGTTGATGCTGACGGTGGTGATGTTCGCCTTCGGCTTCGCCCTGGTGCCGATCTACGACGTGATGTGCAAGGCCTTTGGCATCAACGGCAAGACCGGTGGGCAATACGAGGGCAGCCAGGTTAGCGACCCGTCGCGTTCGGTGCGCGTGCAGTTCATGTCGACCAATGCCAGCGACATGGTCTGGGATTTCTATTCCACTGCCGACCAGCTGGAGGTCAACCCGGGTGCGGTGAACCAGATGATATTCGTTGCGCACAACCCGACCGATCGGCCGATGAGCGCGCAAGCCATACCCAGCATCACCCCGGCCGAGGCCGCGGCGTACTTCCACAAGACCGAGTGCTTCTGTTTTACCCAGCAGGTGCTGCAGCCCGGCGAACGCATCGAGATGCCGGTGCGCTTCATCGTCGACCGCGACCTGCCGGCCAGCGTGAAGCACCTGACACTGGCCTACACCTTGTTCGACATCACCGCTCGCCACCCGCCGGTCGCGCATGTTGCGGCCCAGGACGTCCAGGGCGCCCGTTAAGGGAAGGAGAACAGCAATGGCAAGTCATCAGCACTACTACGTTCCGGCGCAGAGCAAGTGGCCCATCATCGCCACCATCGGCATGTTCATCACGGTGTTTGGCCTGGGCACCTGGTTCAACGACATGAAGGCCGGCCACCCGGAATCGCACGGGCCGCTGATTTTCTTCGTGGGCGCTTTGTTCCTGGCCTACATGCTGTTCGGCTGGTTTGGGGCGGTGGTCAAGGAGAGCCGCGCCGGGTTGTACAGCCCGCAGCTGGACCGCTCGTTCCGCTGGGGGATGAGCTGGTTCATCTTCTCTGAAGTCATGTTCTTCCTGGCCTTCTTCGGTGCGCTGTTCTACGTGCGCGTGCTTGCCGGGCCGTGGCTGGGAGGTGAAGGCGCCAAAGGGGTTGCACACATGCTGTGGCCGACTTTCGAGTTCACCTGGCCGCTGCTGCACACGCCGGATCCGAAACTGTTCCCGCCGCCCAAAGAAGTAATCGACCCGTGGCACCTGCCACTGATCAACACGATCTTGCTGGTCAGTTCCAGTGTGACCATCACCATCGCCCACCACGCCCTGCGCCGTGACCACCGTGGTCCGCTGAAATTCTGGATGGCCCTGACCATCCTGCTGGGGCTCAGCTTCATTGCATTGCAAGCCTTCGAGTATCACGAAGCCTATACCAAGCTGGGGCTGACGCTGGGGTCGGGGATCTATGGCGCGACGTTCTTCATGCTCACCGGGTTCCACGGTGCCCACGTGACCTTGGGCACGATCATCCTGATCGTGATGTTCGTGCGCATCTTGCGCGGGCATTTCAACCCCGAGAAACACTTCGGCTTCGAGGCAGCCAGCTGGTATTGGCACTTCGTCGACGTGGTGTGGGTGGGGTTGTTCATTTTTGTGTATGTGCTGTAGGGCCAATCGCCGGCAAAACGAGTGCAGTTTCAGAAGGGGGCGTGTGAAACCAGCTGACCGCTGAGCAAACCCCAGGCGACCAGGGCAATTGTCAGGGCCGCCAGGGTCACCCGCACGGTCAGAGCCTTCAGCAGACGCGTCGAGTTTTCATCGTCCTTGACCAGAAACACCAGGCCACTGAACAGGCTGGCAATCGTGGCCAACAGCATCAGGACAATCGCGGCCTTGAGCATGGCGCTACTCCGGGGGGATGCGGTGATGTGGATAAGTATAGCGAGGCGCCCGTGAGGCGGTTTCGCCCAGGCTGGATTCCGACCCTGGTGGTGCTTGCACTGCTGCCAGGGCTGATCGCGCTTGGCTGCTGGCAACTCGGCCGGGCCGAGGAAAAGCGCGTGCTGCTGGCCACTTATGCCGAACGGCGGGTCGAAGCGCCGATCGCCACGGCCCAGCTCGCATCAAACGACGACAACGCCTTCCGCCGCGTGCACCTGTACGGCCGTTTCGATGCCGAGCACAGCGTGCTGCTGGACAACCGCATGCGCGATGGCCAGGCCGGTGTCGAACTGCTGCAACCCTTCCATGACCAGGCCAGTGGCCAGTGGCTGCTGATCAACCGCGGCTGGCTGCCATGGCCAGACCGCCGCGTGCCGGTGCATTTCAATACCCCTCCACAGGCCTTGGCACTGGACGCTTCGGTGTATGTGTCGCCCGGCAGCACGTTCCAGCTGCATCCCGACCCTGAGGGCGGCCAATGGCCGCATCTGCTCACCGCCGTTGATGCCGCGCAGCTATGGCCGCAGCTAGCCCGCGAAGGCTATGCCCATGAGTTGCGCCTGGAGCCCGGCCCGGCGGCCTATCGCCTGGACTGGCCGGTTGTCGCCATGGGCCCGGAAAAACACCTGGGCTACGCCGTGCAGTGGTTTGCCCTGGCGGGTGCACTGGTTCTGCTTTACCTCTATTTCGCCTGGCACCACAACAAGGAGAAACGCCATGGCCACCGCCACTCCACTGGACGTGCCTGAACGTAGCAAACCCAGAGCCCGCGGGCGTTTGCAGCTTTTGCTGATCCTGCTGGTAGTGCTCGGGCCGATGATTTTGGCCACCAGCATGTACAAGCTGAAGTTCTGGGTGCCGGAGGGCCGCAGCTACCACGGCGATATGATCGGCAACGGTGAGAGCCGCACTGATATCGGCGTGTCAGGCGAGGACGAGCGCTGGCAATTGCTGGTCAGCGCCCCCGAAGCCTGTGCCGAGGACTGCCAGCGCCTGGTGTACCTCGCCCGGCAGATCCAGGTGGGCCTGGGCCGCGATGCCAGCCGTGCCAGCCATGCACTGGCCACAGCCCAGCCGCTGAGCGCCGACTACCAGGCGCTGCTGGGCCGCGAGTACCCGCAGCTGCAACGCTACCCGCTGGATGCCCCGCGCTATTTGCAGAAGGTGGGCCAGCCTGGCCCGCAACTGTGGATCGTCGACCCCCACGGCAACCTGGTGCTGCGTTACGACGGCAAGGCCAACGGCAAGCATGTGCTGGATGACCTGCGCCACCTGCTCAAGCTGTCCAACATCGGCTAGGAGCCTGCCATGGCCAGACCTGGATTCCGCATCGCTGTGTTCGCCACCCTGCTGGCACTGCTGGTTGTCCTGCTCGGTGCCTATACCCGCCTGACCCATGCCGGCCTTGGCTGCCCTGACTGGCCGGGTTGCTATGGCTTCATCAGCGTACCCAAGAGCGAGGCCCAGCTCGCCCATGCCGAGCTGCACTTCCCCGATCACCCGGTGGAAGAGGCCAAGGGCTGGGCCGAGATGGTCCATCGGTATTTCGCCGGTACCTTGGCCATGGTGATTGCCCTGCTCGCCTTCCAGGCGCTGCGTCGGCATGCCCGCGATGGCCAACCGTATCGCCTGCCGGTGCTGCTGCTGGGTGTGGTGTTGGCCCAGGCAGCCTTCGGCATGTGGACGGTTACCCTGAAGCTGTGGCCGCAGGTGGTCACGGCGCATTTGCTGGGTGGCTTTACTACCTTGAGCTTGTTGTTCCTGTTGTCCCTGCGCCTGTCCCGTGCCTTTGCGCCTTTGCCGAAACTGCCGTTGAGCCTGCGGCGGATCGCTGCGCTGGCTTTGTTGGTGGTGATCGGCCAGATCGCTTTGGGGGGCTGGGTCAGTGCCAACTACGCAGCAGTCGCCTGCATCGACCTGCCTACCTGTCACGGCCAGTGGTGGCCGGCGGCGGACTTCAGCAATGGCTTCCACCTGACGCAGCACGTCGGCCCCAATTACCTGGGCGGGCAACTGGACAGTGATGCCCGCACGGCCATCCACATCAGCCACCGCCTGGGCGCGCTACTGGTGACTTGCGTGCTGCTGATGCTCAGCTGGAAGCTGCACCGCTGTGGCCTCCCCGGCCTGGCGCGGCTGGTAATGCTGGCGCTGGCCCTGCAAGTGGGCCTGGGTATCAGCAACGTGGTGTTTCACCTGCCGCTGGCGGTAGCTGTTGCGCACAATGCCGGCGGGGCGCTGTTGCTGCTGAGCATGGTGCTGGTGAACTACCGCATTCGAGTGGTCGACAAGGTTCGCGTGGGCGTCGGCCAAGGCTGGCGCCTGCGGCCGGTGGCCGGTGTGGGCATCTCCCATCACATGAGGAACGATTCGTGGCGACGCTTCTGAGCGCACGGCGGGCCAGTTGGCGCGATTACCTGGAGCTGACCAAGCCCAAGGTGGTGGTTCTGATGCTGATCACCTCGCTGGCAGGCATGTTCCTGGCCACACGGGCGGGTGTCGGCTGGAGCGTGCTGCTGTTCGGCAACCTGGGCATCGGCCTGTGCGCTGGCGCTGCGGCGGTGGTCAACCATGTGGTGGACCGGCGCATCGATGCGCTGATGGCCCGTACCCACAAGCGGCCGCTGGCCCAGGGCCGGGTCGAACCGCTACCGGCGTTGCTGTTCGCTCTGGCGCTGGCGCTGCTGGGTATGGCCCTGCTGCTGGTGTTCACCAACGCCCTCACTGCCTGGCTGACCCTGGCTTCGCTGCTGGGTTATGCGGTGCTCTACACCGGCTTTCTCAAACGGGCCACGCCACAGAACATCGTCATTGGCGGCCTGGCGGGCGCCGCCCCGCCGCTGCTCGGCTGGGTGGCGGTAAGCGGCCATGTCAGCGCTGAACCCTTGCTGCTGGTGCTGATCATCTTCGCCTGGACCCCGCCGCACTTCTGGGCGCTGGCCATTCACCGCAAGGAAGAATACGCCAAGGCCGATATCCCGATGCTGCCGGTGACCCACGGGGAGCGCTACACCAAGCTGCATATCCTGCTGTACACCCTGATACTGCTGGCGGTGAGCCTGCTGCCGTATGCCATCCACATGAGCGGTTTGCTGTACCTGGCCTGTGCCCTGGCGTTGGGCCTGCGCTTCCTGCAATGGGCCTGGGTGCTGTACCGTGGCAGCCGGCCGCACGCGGCGATCGGTACCTTCAAGTACTCTATTGGCTACCTGTTCGCGCTGTTCATCGCGTTGCTCCTCGACCACTACTTGTTGCTGAACCTATGACCCGAACCCAGAAAACCGTCTTCATCCTCGTCGCCCTGGTCGCGTTGATCCTGGGCCTTACCGTCAACAAGGTGCTCAATGGCCGCGACCAGGCCAACCCCGCCGAGCTGATCGATGCCGGCATCATCCTGCTGCCGCAGAGCCGCAGCGTGGCCGACGTGACCATGACCAACCAGGACGGCCAGCCCGTGCAGCTGGATGACCTGAAAGGCAAATGGTCGCTGTTGTTCTTCGGCTACACCTACTGCCCGGACATCTGCCCGACCACTCTGGCCCAGTTGCGCCAAGTGAAGAGCGAGCTGCCCAAGGAAGCCGTCGACCGGCTGCAGGTGGTGCTGGTGAGCGTGGACCCGAACCGCGATACGCCGAACCAGCTGAAGCAGTACCTGGGCTATTTCGACAAGGACTTTGTCGGGGTGGCGGGGTCGATCGAAGATACCCAGAAGCTGGCCAATGCCTTGAGCATTCCGTTCATCCCGGCCGATACCAGCAAGCCGGGGTACACCGTGGACCACAGCGGCAACCTGGCGGTTGTCGGGCCGGATGGGCGTCAGCGTGGGTTCATTCGGGCGCCCTTCAACAACCAGAAGCTGGTGGCGCAGTTGCCTGGGCTTGTGAAGCGGGA